>JAIRRL010000066.1 GCA_031255985.1 Gracilibacteraceae bacterium | reverse complement strand
CTGCGGCGGCGGCTCGGGCTCTGGTTCGGCGTCCCGGCCGGTTTCGCGGCGGCTGAATTGAATACGGGCCTGATCTTTCTGGCTTTAAGCCTGAATCTTTCTTTTTGCAATAATATGGCGGCCAACTATTTTAACGCCACAAAACGTCCGGCTGTCGCCAATATGATCGCGGTGTGCCGGCTGCTGATCTTCATGACCGGCCCCGCCTACGCCCTGGCGGGAAAACTGAGCGTCGCCGCCGTGTGGCTCAGTCTCCTCCTGGCCGAACTCCTGACTATAGCGGTTCTGACGCTGACGGCCGCGGCTCTCCGGGCGCGGGACGGGGCTTTGTCGCCTTTTTGGCTCTTGGATCCTTCTTACGCGGGCGGGAAAAACACCGTGGATTTTTCGGTGGTCAATACAAACGAAGCCGCCGCCCTGGCCGCCGAGCGCATAGTTGATTTTTGCGCCGCGAGCGGCGTTCCCGAACCTCTGACCTTGCGTCTCAGCCTGGCGCTGGAGGAAATGCTGGTTCTGATCAACGAACACGCTTTCGGCCGGCGGCGGGAGAAATTCGCCGACGTGCGCGTAACAGCCGCGCCCCATAGCCTGACTTTGCGCATCCGCTACGGCGGCGCCCGTTATGACCCGCTGGCCCGAACCGGCGCGGCCGGCGAGGACGCGGTCTGGGATGACGGCGAGGGCGCGGCCTGGGATGACGGCGAGGGCGCGGGCGCGGCCGCCGGCGTCAGAATGATACGGCGATTGGGCGCGACCGTCGAGTATAAGCTGGTTTTCGGGATGAACAATCTTCTCGTCGTTATTTAGCGTTTGATTACGGCCGGCGCCGCCGGGACGGCGACGGAGGGGAGGTCAGGTATGATGAAAAACAAAGCGGACGCGCCGCTTGACATCCGTTTCGCCCGGCCGGACGAGGCGGGAGCCCTGATCGGTTTGTTGCGGCGCCAGCACGGCCGCTTATACCCGCGCAAAGAATTTTACGACGAAGGTTTTATCGCGGAAGCCATAGCGCAGAGGCAGCTCCGCTTCGCGGCGGCGATTGCCGGCGGCGAGCCGGTCGGAATGATTTGCGCCGCCGTTCAGGCCGGAGCCTTTCCCGTCCTGGGGTTTTCCCTGCTCACGGTGCTGCCGGCTTACCGGGGGCGCGGTCTCGGCGGCCGGATGCAGGATTTTTTGGACGCCCGTCTGCCCCTCGCCCGCTCTTCTTACGCCTGCATGTACTGTCTCACTTTGGATACGGTCAGCCAGGACGACGCCGTCAAACGCGGCTACACGCCCGTGGGGCTGCTGCCGAACCGTTATTTTTTTGACCCGGCCGCCGCGAATCTGGCGGGGACGGTTCCGCCGCTCAAACGCACCCATCTCCTGATGTGCAAAGCCTTCGCCCGCCGGCACGCGGGCGCGCTGTTTCCCCCCAGGGAACTGGCGGATTTTACCGCCGCCGTATTCGAGGCGCTGGCAGTCACTTTTACCGCCCCGGCGGCCGGGCGGCGGGAAGCGGCGGCGTCCGTCAGTCGGATCGCCCACAGCGAAGAACACCGGTATTGCGAAATATGGATAGAGCGCGCCGGCGGCGATTTGCCGGATTTGCTCAACTTCCTCCGCCGCTGGGACGGGGCGGCGGAGCAGACGTACTGCGTCAGGCTCAATATGGCGGACGCCGCCTGTCCCGCCGCCGCCGCGGTTTTGCGCCGGCAGGGCTATATTTGCACGGGGCTTGACCCGCTGGCCGCCGCCGGCGCCTATCTGCTGTTTCATCGCCCCGCTTTTGACCGGAGCGGCCTGGCTTTGCACCCCTCGTTCCTCGCCCTGGCGGCCAAGTTGAAGGATGTGAATTGAAGATGTTTACCACGATCAAAAACAGGGTGCTTTTCACTCTCATTTCCCTGTCGCTGGGGGCGCTGCTCCTGGTGAGCGCCGTGTGCCTGTACGGGGTTTTCAACATGCGCGCCTGGATCAACCAAGGGGTGAACGAACTGGGGGCCGGCGTGGAATCCCAGAGCGCGGACGAGCTGGGCGGGGCCATAGAGCATGAATTGCGGACGGCCATCACCGACAAGGCCGCCCTCATCAGTGAAAAACTGGCGGCAATCGAACTGCAGACCCTGCGGGCCGCGAGCGCGGCGGAGTATATTTTCGCGCATCCGGACGAATTCAAGCCGCGGCCGATAGACTATCTGCGTCCCGGCCAGGAAAACACCGCGATTCCGCATATCCGCACCGCCCCCGGCGCCGATCCGGCCGCCCTGCGGGCGGAAATCTATCTGGCCGCCAACGTCCAGGACGCGCTGCGCGGTATTCTCGCCGCGGACATCGGACTCAACGCCAGCTATATCGGCGTCGAGTCCGGCTATTTCATTTCCGTGGATAAAAACGCGGCCGGCCCGGAAAATGATAATTACGACCCAACCACCCGCCCCTGGTACGCGGGCGCTAAGGAAAAAAATGGAATTTTCTGGTCGGACGTTTTTTTGGATTCGTCCGGGCGGGGCCTCAGTCTGTCCTGCTCCATGCCTTTTTACACTGAGGAAAACGGCGTGCGAACCCTCAAGGGCGTGGCCGGGAGCGGAGCGGAGCT
Organism: Gracilibacteraceae bacterium; assembly: GCA_031255985.1. Taxonomy (GTDB): domain Bacteria; phylum Bacillota; class Desulfitobacteriia; order Desulfitobacteriales; family Syntrophobotulaceae; genus JAIRRL01. Next base: position 3,678 of record JAIRRL010000066.1, on the reverse strand, counting down.
TAACAATATCAGCGCGATAATAGACGAAACTAATATTGACGGCGCCGGTTACGCTTTTTTGCTGAATCACCGGGGCGAGATCATCATGTCGCCCAAGCTGACGGAATACGAGACGGACGCCCAGGGGAACCTTGTTTTGGAAAAATATGGCGACAATGACGGCGACGGCGACAACGGTGACGGCGGCGGCGGTTCCCCGGCCCAATCTTTGACGGCAAAAATGACCAGCGGCCAAACCGGGGTCGGCAGTATGCGCCTGAACGGGGAGGACGTCTATGTGGGCTACGCGCCCCTGAGCGTAAACAATTGGTCAGTCGGCATTGTCGTCGCCCAAAGCGACGTCCTGGCCCCGGTGGAGGACATGCGGCGGCGGCTAAACGCGCTGTACGCTTCGACGGAACTCGCCATGAATGAAAATATCACCTTCACTTCCGTCAGTCTGCTGGCCGTCAGTCTGCTGGCCGTGCTGGCGGCGGTCGGGCTTTCCCTCCGTTTCGCCGGCCGGATTACCGGCCCGATCGTCAAGTTGAACCGGGGCGTGCAGGAGGTGAGCGAGGGCAATCTGGACGCGGTGATCGCCGTGGAGGGCAAGGATGAAATCGGCCAGTTGGCGCGCGCCTTCAACGCCATGACCCAGCGGCTGAAAGAGCATATCAGGAATTTGTCCGCGGCGACGGCGGAAAAAGAGCGCATCGCCGCCGAGCTGAACATCGCCGCGAAAATTCAGAGCGGGATGCTGCCCGTCATGCCTCCTTTCCCGGACAGAACCGATTTTGACCTGTACGCCCTGATGCATCCCGCCAAAGAGGTGGGCGGCGATTTCTACGATTTTTTCCTCGCGGACGAAACCCATCTGGGAGTGGTCGTGGCGGACGTGGCGGGCAAAAGCGTGCCGGCGGCCATGTTTATGATCGTGGCCAAGACTTTGCTGCGCAATCAGATGCGCTTGGAAGCCGATCTGGAAAAGGCTTTTTTTGCCGTCAACAACCAATTGGCCGACCGGAACGAGGAGGCGATGTTTGTGACGGCTTTTGCGGGGTTGCTGGATACGGATACGGGTTGGTTTACTTATGTCAACGCCGGCCATGTCCCGCCGGCTCTGCGCCGCGGCAGTCAGCCCTTCGTCCGTCTCCAGACCGAGCCGGGCTTCGTCCTGGGCGGCCTGGAAAACATCGCCTACACGGCCGCCCGTGTCCGCTTGCAGCCCGGCGACCTGATCTTTATGTATACGGACGGCGTAAGCGAGGCAAGCAACCGGGCGGGGGATTTATTCTCCGAACAGAGGGTTTTGGCTGATTTGAACGCTTGCGTCCCACCCGGGGCCGGCGCAACGTCCTGCGTGGAAAAAATCCGGGCCGCCCTGACTGATTTCACGGAAGGGGCGGAACAGACAGACGACGTCACCATGCTCGTTCTGCGTTATTTGGGCGGCCCCGCCGCCCAAAAACTGACGGTAGCGGCGGATGCGGCCCGCCTGCCCGAAGTCGCCGCTTTTTTGAGCGACCGGATGACGGCGGCCGGTTTTCCCGCCCCGGAGGCCGAATACCTACAATTGGCTGTAGAGGAAATTTTTGTCAATATCACCCGCTACGCTTACCCGGAGGGCGGCGGGTCGGTCGAACTGACCTGCGTCTGCGCGGCTGATCGCGTCGCCGTTACGGTTGAAGACGGCGGCCTGCCTTATAATCCGCTCGCCCGGCCGGATCCCGATGTCAATCTCCCCGCGGAAAAACGCGGGATCGGCGGCTTGGGCGTCTACATGGCCAAGACTTTGCTGGATGATATTCATTACGCGACAAAAGACGGGAAAAACGTCCTGACCTTGGGGAAAAACGCGGGCGGGACGGGCGCGGGCGGGACGGACTCGGGCGCGGGCGGGACGGATCCCCTCGCTACAGATCAAGGCAATAGGACGTGATGTACTCCTTCGTTTGCGGCTCGCCCAGCAATTTGGCGACAAAACTGTCCACAGCGGGCTGGACGGCGGTCACGCGCACGAGCGTTTCGTCGCCGTAGCGCTCCAGCGCCCGCCGGACGCCGCTCGCGACGACGGCGCTCAGAGCGGCGGCCGTCCCGCCGTGCAGCCAGCAAGCCTCCAGACCTTCCGCCCCGGCGGCAAACAGCAGGCTGGCCGGCGTGTCGCCGTTCTCCAGATAGAAGACGCTGCTCTCGTGGTCAAGATCGGCGGCGGCGGTCAGATCCTCCGCTCCCCCCTGCTCCGCTATCCGGGCCGCCAATATCCGGAGCAGATAAGCGGGCGCGGCCGCCAAACTCACGATCCGCGGGTCGTCCGCCTTGGCCGCCATTTTTTGGACGGCCGGGCGTCGCCGCGCCTCGCCCAGCAAATAAGTATAAACGCCGTCCTCGCTCTCCGCCCGGAAGCCCGCGCCGGTATACAGACGGCGGACGGCGGCGGCGGCGTCCAGCCAGCTGGGCGCCAGAGCCCAGACCTGGGCGCCGCCGGTGTCCCGCAGTAAGCGGAGCAGACCTTTGAGCATAAAAGAAGCCAGGCCCTGCCCGCGTCTGGCCGGGGCCACCGCGATCGAAGCGACGCAGGCGCCCGGCCCGCGCAATTCCGCCTCTACCGCTCCCACCGCGCTCTCGCCCAGCGCGCAGCCCAGGCGGAGGATATCGGCGCCCGCCTGGCGCCGGGGCCGGTTTTCCCCGTTTTCCGGCCGCAAAAACGGCGCGAAAAAATCAAAATTGCCGCCTGTCACCATTACAAGCCGCGTTTTTCCTTGGTTCAAACGATCACCCCTTTTACAAAATCTGGTCGGCGTAAGGCTCAAAATCCGCCCGCGTGAACACCTTGCCCGTTTTGACAAATTCGTAGCGGATAGCCAGCAGATAATGCCGCATATGCACCCGGCCTTCGGCCTGAGGATCGCCGGCGGCGAGGAAAGCGGCGTTCAAAATGCAGTTTTTGATATTGCCGCCCACGAACTCGAAACGCTCGGCCAGAAAACGGATATCGACGTCTTCGGCCAGCGGCGTGTGCTTGGGGATGGTCGCCGACCACAGGATATATCTGGTTTCCGGATCCGGAAACTGAAACTCGACGATGAATTTCATGCGCCGGAAAAAAGCCGGGTCGATATTATGCTTGTAATTGGTGGCCAGAACGGAAACGCCGTCGTAGGCCTCCACTTCCTGCAGCAGGAGGGCGGTCTTGTTGTTGTTTGAAGACTGATTGGCGCCGCCGTCGTCGGAACGCTTGGCGAACAAAGTGTCGCACTCGTCAAAAAACAGCACGACATTGCATTTTTTCGCTTCCCGGAAAATCATGGAAATGCTTTTTTCCGTCTCGCCCACATATTTATCCACGACTTTGGAGAGATCCACCCGGTAAAGTTCCAGGTTGAGGGCGTTGGCCAGCACTTGGGCGCACATGGATTTGCCGGTGCCGGGCGCTCCGAACAGCAGTACCGACAGGCCGCGGCCGTAAGGGTATTTGCGGTTATAATCCCATTCCTCATAGATTTGCTTGCGGTAGCGGATCTGATCGCAGGCGTATTCGAGGGACTGGCGCTGATCCTTGGACATGACGATATCGTCCCAGGTGTAGCTCGCCTTGATCTTCGTCGCTTTTTGCGTCAGTTCATGGCTCATCTGATTGTAGCAGGCTTCAAAAAGCGCGGCCCGCGTCGTTTGCGCCGATTTTTGCATGGCGGCGAGCGA
>JAIRRL010000028.1 GCA_031255985.1 Gracilibacteraceae bacterium | reverse complement strand
ACTGTGTTGCAAACGGTTGACTGCCTGCGGTTTCAGCGAAATGTTCCGTCCCCTGCACAATAAAACCTTCCCGCGCGTTTCCTGCACGCTCCTGTTTGTTAAAATTTTCGGCGCATTTGCATGATATTTACACCATATATTCGGCAAATTTATATTATATCTACTGTAAATTTACATAATAATTATATAATTTTCATGGAATATTTTCTGTTTGTTTGCATAATATTTACAGTATATTAGCATGATATTTACATATAATATAACTATTTTACAATGTAAATATACATGTATATTTACATGGTAACGATATCTCCGCTTCATTCGCCATATATGTTACCCCGGCTCCGTCCTTGTCCCTTGTCCCTTGCCTCTGTAGGGGACGCCGCCCTCGGCGTACCGCGCCTCCCGTCTCCCGTCTCTGTACCCCACTCCCTACTACCTGCTCTCCGCTGTCCCGTCGTAAAACCCCGCGCTTGTCTCTGTCTCTGTCTCTGTCTCTGTCTCTGTCTCTGTCTCTGCCGCTGCCGCTGCCTTTGTCTGTGTTCCACGTGGAACACAGACAAAAATATTACCGTTCGCGGCTCCCATTGCTCACGCTTCAGGCTCATCCTGGGATCGCGGGCTTCCAGCCCGCCTCTCCACGAATGATTCACTCTGCGCGCGCCGCGCCGAGGCGCGCAGAGTGAATCATCAATAAGACTAAAGCGGACGACGCGCTTGAGTTTTGGGTTGCGGGCGTCAGTCCGCTTTAGCGCCTTCCGGATTTTCTTAACGCCCCAAAATCGTATTTCAATCAAATCTTCTTGAATATCGTTTCTGCGAGCGAAGCGGCGTCATCCGTTTCATGCCTTTTTCCATACGCGGATCCCATGGCTCCGAACAATGGCCGCGAGACGAGAACGCTATCCTTTGAACAGGAAGACAAAAATAATTTTTATGAATGAGCGATTCGGCGTTTCTTTTCTTCAGAAATAATGTATAATAATTATTATCAAGTCTGAAAACAAAAAACGGCCGGCTAAACATAGCAATGAACTAGAATGGAGATGATGCTTTGGGGCGAATAATAGCGATAGCGAATCAAAAGGGCGGCGTCGCAAAGACAACGACGGCGGTGAATTTGTCCTCGGCTTTGGCGGAGAAGGGGCGCAACGTCCTGTTGGTGGATTTTGACCCGCAGGGAAACGCCACCAGTGGCTGCGGCATTGTCAAACAGAGACTCGGCCGTTGCGTCTATAATGTGGTCATAGACGGCGAGCCGCTGGACAGCGTTCTGCTGACGACGGAACAGCGCCACATGAAAGTGGCCCCGGCGCGAATCGAACTTGCCGGCGCGGAGATCGAACTGGTGGGAATGGAACATAGGGAGAACTGCCTGAAAAACGCGCTGGAGGAGTACCGGGACAAATTTGATTACATTTTTATCGACTGCCCGCCGTCATTGGGCCTGCTCACTTTGAACGCGCTCTGCGCGGCCACGGAAGTCCTGATCCCCATTCAGTGCGAATATTACGCCCTGGAGGGGTTGGGTTTGCTCGTCAGCACGGTTGACCGCGTGCGGCGAACCATGAACAACCGTCTGCGGATTTTCGGGGTGCTGATGACGATGTTTGACGCGCGCACGAATTTGGGCAATCAGGTGATAGAAGAAGTGAGAGCGTATTTTAAGGAAAAAATGTTTCAGACGATTATTCCGCGCAACGTGCGTTTAAGCGAAGCGCCCAGCTTCGGGCAGCCGATCGTGCTGTACGACGCCAAATCCCGCGGCGCGGAGGTGTACAGAGAATTGGCGAAGGAGGTCTTGGAGCGTGGCTAAACGAACGGGAGCGGGACGGAGCGCGCTGGGAAAAGGTTTGGACGCCCTGATGCCGGAGCAGGCGGCGGACGAAATAAGGGAAATCTTTCTGCGGGATATTAGCTCCAACCCGGAGCAGCCGCGGCGTGATTTTGATCAGCAAAAAATCAGAGAGCTGGCGGATTCGATTCAGGCGGTCGGCCTGGTGCAGCCTGTCCTGGTCAGGCCTGATGGCGACGGCTATCGCCTCATCGCCGGCGAACGGCGTTTTCGCGCCTGCAAACTGCTGAATCGCGAGACCATCAAATGTATAGTCATAGACTGCAGCGAACTGGAAATGACGGAAATGGCCATCGTGGAAAACGTGCAAAGAGCCGACCTGCTGCCGGCGGAGGAAGGGGCGGCCTACGCCCGCCTGATCGAGCAATACGGGCTGACGCAGGAACAGGTGGCGCAGCGGGTGGGAAAAGCCCGTTCGACCGTGGCCAATCTGCTGCGCATAATCCAGCTTCCCGTTCCCGTACTCTCGCTTCTGAACACCGGCGAACTAACCTCCGGCCACGCCAAGGCCCTGCTGTCGCTGCCGGAACAGGCCGCACAGGAAAAAATAGCGGCGCGGGTGGCGGCGGAAGGCTGGTCAGTGCGGGAAACCGAAGAGCGGATTGCTTTTTTGCGGCAGGAGGAAGAAGAAGCCCGCCGCGGAGAAACGGAGAAGGCCGGGGCGGGAAAAAGAGCTTTGCCCCGCCGCTTGAGAAACAAATCTTCCGCCGTGGCCAATTTAGCGGAAGAACTGCAAAAATCGCTGCAAACCCGCGTTTTCGTCAAGGGCGATGAAACCAAAGGCAAAATTGAAATCTACTATTATTCCACGGAGGAACTGAACCGCCTGCTCGAACTTTGGCAGGTCGATATAGAGTAGGATAAGATGAAGTAGATAAGATGGAGTAGAATAGAATTCGCTTACGGATTCGGATACGAACGGAGAGAGGAAATCATGTGGGAAAACGTTATGGGGCCGGCGCTGGCCGGACTTGGAGTTCTGTCATTTATAACCCTGATCGCAGTGGTGCTTCTGTGGCGCCGCGCGGCCAAATTTCAAAGAGCGTATGTAGCGCTGGAAAAATTCATGTCCGGCAAATCATTGGACGAACTGCTGCAGGCGAATTTGCGTCAGACAGATGAGATCAGGCTGGAGTTGGGCGCGCATTCCACCCGTCTCGGCCAACTTGAGGCCAAAGCGCGCAATAGCAAGGACAGTATGGAACTGGTGCGCTTTAATTCGTCGGAAAAAATGGGGGGCGAACTCAGTTTTGCCCTCACTTTTCTTGATCAGGAAGGCAGCGGGCTCCTGCTCACAAGCATCCAAACCGTGGAGGAATGCCGCCTGTATGTGCGGGCCATCGAAAAAGGGACGGCCAAAACCCGTCTTTTGCCGGAGGAAGATCGGGCGGTACAAAAAGCTCTGCGCGGGCTGCGGGTTTAATTAAGCGGCGAAAAGCCCCATGCGCAGCCAGAGAGGGACGGCGGCCAGGAGGGCCAAGAGACAGGCGGCGAAATAAAACAGGCCGAAAAGGGCGAGATGTCTGGCCGGCCAGGCTCTCTCGCCGGCAAAAGAATAGCCCAGCAAGGCCCACATGTTTTGATAGGACATAAAGAAAGAGTTTCCCGCCATGATAAAAAAAGCGATCCAGACCAGCGGACTGATATGATAAGCCTTGCTGACGGCGGGTAAAATCGGGGCTAAGATCGCCATGGTCGGAAGAAAATTGGCTACGTCCACGAAACGCCATACAAACATCAAAACGAGCATGGCGTAACAGAAAAGCCAGGGGTTTTGGGCAAGCGGCGCTATGGCCGGAACTATGAGCAGCGCCAGCCATTCGGTGACGCCGGCTGCGGAAAAGATGACGCCCATCCCCAGCGCCATGCCGATGAACACGATCAAATCCCAGTTGACGCCGGCGTTGAAATCGGGGGCGCGCAGGACGCCGGCCGAAAACAGGCAGAAAACGGCGGCCAGGCAGATCGCGGCGTCAGGCAGGCCGTGCCAGCGGCCGGTCAGAAACGAGATGAAGACCAGAACCAAAATGACGGCGGTCAGGATTTCTTCGCGGCTGGGCGGACCGAGGCGGAGTTCACGGATGTTCAGGGCGGCCTGCTCCGGCCGCTCGCGCTTAGGCGCGAAAGCCAGGACGCCGCCGGTGATGAGCAAAACCGTGACGATGAAAACCGGCGCTAAGAGAACGGCGCTCCAGGAGGAAAAGGTCAGTAACCCCTCTGTTTCCGCGACTGAGTCCATCATGCCCTTGATGATCGGGCCCCACAATGAGCCGGAAAGCCAGCCGGCGCCGGGAACCAGCGCCATGGCGAAAGCGGTCAGCATGACCAGAGAATTTGCCTTGGAATTTTTTTCCACGGCTAAAATTTCGCAGCATTGTACGGCAATCGGGGTCATGATGGCAATGCGCACGGTGATTGAGGGCGTCAGGAGGCTCAGGAGGACGCCGGTGAGGACGCAGGCGAACACCACAGACAGGCAGGAAGGGCGGAAAAGCCTGACGGCAAACAGGGCCAGCCGCCGGCCCAGGCCGGTTTTGTGCAAGCAGTAGCCAAAAAACAGGGCAGGAACGAGTGTCCAGACGGCGGCCTGGGTGAAGCCGGCGAACACAACCGCCGGCGCTAAACCGCGCGCCAGGGCGAACATGGCCATAAAGAGGCCCCCGACCGCGAATGATAGCTGGAAAGGCCTGAAAATCCAGAGCCAGAGGGTGATTACCGTCCCGCCCAGAATGATTTGGCCGTCGGGGTTTAAACCGGCCAGCGGCCGCAGCAATATCAGGTTCAGGGCGCAAAGGAGGAAAAGGGCGCTGGCGCAGACGTAGCCCAATTTTTTTAAGCTCATGATCGTCGTTTTCCTTTAGCGGAGAATATCAGCAAAAAGCGCGGGCGTGACATGGAGCCGCGCCCGCGCGCCTGAGTTGCGGTTGCAGGGAACCGGGCTTAACAGCTCAGGCCAGTCCCGTTCAGTCGATGCCAAATAATTTGTAGATTTCCTCGCCGATGATATCTTTGAATTCGGGATATACCGCGGCGACGGCTTCCTGCCACTGATTTCTTTCATCGTCCGTCAGTTCGATGATGGTCATGGTGGCCTTCAGATCGCCGTCCACATACTGCTGGTCAATATCCTGGGCGGCCTGCCGCTCTACTTCCCGGCTTTCAATCGCCGCTTCTTTGATGGCCGCTTGCACGTCCTCCGGCAATTTGTCGAAGAAAGCTTTATTGGCGCCGAAAATCAGAGGGCCGTAGGAATGAGGGGTCATGATCAGATATTGCTGCACTTCGTTGAATTTGCGGCTGGCGATTGTGTTGATCGGGTTTTCCTGTCCGTCAACAGCGCCCTGCTGCAGGGCGGTGAAAAGTTCGCCCATGGAAGTGACCGTAGGCAGCGCGCCCAAGTGATTGAACATGGCGATATACGTCGGGCTGTCCATCACCCGGATTTTCATGCCGCTCACATCGGCGGGCAGACGGATTTCCTTGCTGGCGGTGGTCATTTCCCGGAAGCCCTGTTCCCATAAGGCCAGGCCCTCAATGCCCTTTTCCGGCAGCAGACTCAGCATATATTGACCAGCTTCCCCGTCCGCCAAGGCGCGTCCTTCCTCCAGGGAAGTTACCAA
>JAIRRL010000003.1 GCA_031255985.1 Gracilibacteraceae bacterium | reverse complement strand
AATAGCGGAATCGTTCGGCGTGACCTGTACGGAAGTGCCGGTGGGCTTCAAATTCATCGGCGAACAGATCCACGCGATGGAGCAGACAGGGGAAGGGTCGTTCATCTTCGGTTTTGAGGAAAGCCTCGGCTACCTCACGGGAACGTATGCCCGCGACAAGGACGCCGTGCTGGCGGCGGCGCTGACGGCGGAAGCGGCGCTGTATTTCCGGCTCCGGAAGGGGAAATCGCTGGCGGATGTATTAGAAGATATTTACAAAAAATGGGGATATTTCCTGGACGACCAGATCGCATACAGCTTCACTGATTTTGACGGCGAGGCCAAAATGGACGCGGTCATGCGGGCCTTGCGCGGCGACGGCCGTCTCAGCCTGGGCGGTCTTGCGGTGGCGAGCCGCGAGGATTTCGCCGTCGGGGAAAGCCGGGCCGCGGACGGGCAGGTAAGCAGCCTTGATTTTCCCCGCATCAATTTGCTGCGGTTTTCCCTTGCCGGCGGCGGGTTTGTCATGGCGCGGCCTTCCGGCACCGAGCCGAAAATCCGCTTTTATTTTTGCGTGGCCGGGCGGGATCGGGCTGAGGCCGAAAGCAATCTGGCCGCCGTCCAGAAGGATTTTTTCCGGCCATACGGTGAAACGCTCGCTTAAAATGAGGTAAGTCCGTGAGCATTGACCTTATCCGGCGCGATCTGGCGGCGGGGGCGCCGCCGCCGCTCTATCTCTGGCACGGCGGGGATCGCCACGCTATCCTCGCCGCTCTGGCGCTTTTGCGCACCCATTTTTTGGCGGCCGATCCTTCCGGCGGCAGCATCGAGACCTTCAACGGCAAGACCTGTTCGGCGGAAGAAGTGGCGGCCGCGGCCCGCGCCGGCGCTTTTTTTTCCGGCCGGCTCGTCATCGTGGACGATTTGCTTTATTTTAAAAAGGAAAAAGAGAGCGGCGGCAAACGAACGGCGGCGGGTACAGGCAAAGCGAAAGGAACGGCGGGCGCGGCAAAAACGAAAGGAACGGCGGCGGGAGAAGGCGACGATCCGCTGCTTGCCTGCTGCTGTGATCCTAATCCGGACAATTGCCTGCTGCTCATAACCGCCGACGTCAACCGGGGCCGCCGTCTTTACAAGGAAATTGAAAAAAACGGTAAAATAGTTGAATTTTCCCAGCCACGGGACGATGGGGCCTGGGCGTTCTGGTGCGGGCGGGAAGCGGCGGCGCGGGGCAAAACGATAAACGCGGCCGCGGCGAGATACCTCGTCGATTATGCCGGGCGCGACACCGGCCTTTTGGCCGGGGAGCTGGACAAGCTGGCTCTTTACAGCGAAGGGGCCGATATCCGGCCGGACTGGATCCGGGCCGTCTGCACTGCGCGCCCGGAAACCACGATATTCGCCATGCTGGACGATTGGGCGGCCGGGAAAACCGGGCCGGCCCTGCGCAAACTGGACGAAGTGCTGGGGCAGGATCATTATCTGTCGGTCTTCGGCATGATAGTCCGCCATATCCGCCTTTTGCTGGCGGCGACGCTGACGCGCGCCCGCGGCGGTGATCCCGGCGAGTTTATGGCTGTCGCCGGCGTGAGGAACCCGTTTGAGGGAAAAAAAATATTCAGGCAGAGCGCGCGTTTTACCGAGGCGCGGCTTGTCCGCCTGATGGAAAACTGCCTGTATACGGAAAGAGCGCTGAAATCAAGCGGGGGCGATTCGCGCCTTTTGCTGGAAACATTGCTTCTGCGCTGAAAGGAAAGCCTTGCTCCTGTGCTGAAAGCCTTGCTCCCGCGCTGAAACCAAACTTAGGCGGCTCCCGCGGCGCTATGACTCGATTTCCGCGAGAACCCGCTCGTACTCGGCGCGGGTAAGGCGGCCCAGCCGCAGGAGATAGTCCCCGTAATCCTCAGCCGTGGCCATTCCGGCGGCGGTGACGTCGGCGCGGGTGAAAATTTTCCGCAGAGTGCGCCACATGATGCGCATATCGCCGGCAAAACTGATCCGCTCGATATAGCGCAAATCCCAGGTGAATTTTTCATCCCAGGAAATAGTGTTGCGCCCGTTGATTTGGGCCAGCCCGGTCAGACCCGGCGGCACGCTCTGCCGCCGCATTGTTTTTTCGTCAAAAAAAGCCATATCCCGGATAAGCTGCGGCCGGGGCCCCACGAGCGACATGTCGCCGCGCAGCACGTTCCACAGTTCCGGCAATTCGTCCAGCGAGGTGGAGCGCAAGGCGGCGCCGAACGCGGTGAGGCGGCGGCTGTCGGGCAGCAAAACCCCGTCGGCGTCGCGTTCGTCCGTCATGGAGCGGAATTTGTAGAGCGAAAACAGCTTGCCGTTCAGACCCGGCCGGCGCTGGGCGAAAATAACCGGCGCGCCGAGTTTGCGCCTGATGAGCAGAGCCAGCGCCAGATAGAGCGGCGAGAGCAGGATAAGGCCGCCGCCGGCCAGCAGAATATCCAAGCCGCGCTTGAAGTATTTTTCATATAACCGCAGCCCGCCCGCGCCCGTGCGCGTGAAATCCCGTTTCCGGGCCATAAAACCATCAC
>JAIRRL010000179.1 GCA_031255985.1 Gracilibacteraceae bacterium | reverse complement strand
GAGGCGCAAGGGGGAAAAGAGTTCGCCGCTCTCCGCCAACTCCGAAATGAACGCGCTGCGGTCCATCGCCTTAGAAACCGTGGCGAGCAGCTTCAGCAGTGTTTCCTGATCGTCCCCGTGTTCGTCCAACGCGTTTTTCAGGGGGAGATGGCGCGCCTTTCCTGTGCCGTCGCCGGACGAGTAAGTGGCCAGAACGGCAAAGGGGCAGTCCTCCGACTTGTGTTCCACCAAGTGGAAAAAGACCCTGCCGGCCACATTGAGATTGGCGTTGTGCGACGTGAGAAATTCTTCGACCGTCCCCGCCCGGCTGGCGATCTCCCGTTCAAACGCCGCGGACAGCGCCGACCACAGCATATTCAGCCAGCCGGCGTCGATCAATTCGCCGCCCGTCATAAACGGCGCCTTCTCGATGATCTCCCGCAGGGTGTCGTCGTCGATCGGCTTTGCCCTGCGCGTAAATTCGATCTCGTTGTCGTGTGAAAGCCCGGTGATGAAGCGTTCGCAAATATCGTGGACGAAGGAGAGGGACACCGACATATCCGCGTTTTTGTCCGCAAAACCGAAATACAAGAGAGTTTTGTACGGGGCTTTGTTAAAATCGCGCAACAACTCTTCATTATAATAGCGGTTTTTGGTCTCAGTCTTAACCGCTTCGAGCAGGAGACCGTTTTCCGTACAGATGGCCGCGATTTCGGCGGCGGGAACCGGAGTTTTGACCGCTGCAGTTACCAAATTATTCCTCCCCATAAAAACAAATCCAGCTCATGCAAAATCAGTGAGACTTACTATAGATTCTCCGGCAAATTCTACTTGCGAGAATAACACAAATAGAATCCGCCGTCAAGACGCTCTCCCTGTCGGGCGGGCGTGAAAATGTATTGTCATCTCCGGTGAAATCGTGCTATACTGGGGCGGGAGGAATTGAGCCTATACTTTCTCAGACAATTATTTTTTGCTGAAACCTAAATTTGAGGAGGTGGTTTGCCGTGTTGAAAAAATGTGCGGCGCTGTTGTTAGGAATGACGCTGACGCTGTGGCCGGCGGGGGTTGGGGCTGACGATTCGGTCTTTGGCGGCCGTTTGGCCGGCAATGACCGAATCGCGACGGCGCTCGCCATATGCGCAGCAGGTTGGGACGCTTCGCCGACGGTGATCTTGGCCGCCGCAGATCAGGGCAATCTGGTTGACTCTTTGGCGGCGGCTTCGCTGGCCGGGCAGGAGAACGCGCCGATTTTGCTGACGTACAAAAACACCCTCGCTCTTGGGGTAAAAGCCAGAATTCAAGCGCTGGGGGCGCGGACGGTTTATCTGGTCGGGGCGGTCGGCGACGCCGTAGGGCAGGAATTGCGAAGTATTGACGGCTTGCGGGTGGAGAAACTGGCCGGTTCCGACCGCTGGGCGACGGAGAGAGCCGTCAACGCGAAATTAACAGGGGTACAAGGCACGTTTATCGTAGGTTATAACGCTATTCCCGACGCTTTGTCCATAGCCTCCTACGCCGCCGCTCACCGCTTTCAGATCCTTTTAGCCAACCGGGACGGCACGGTGGATGAAACCCGATTGACCGGAACGGCGTATATCGTGGGCGGTTCGGCTGTCGTGCGCGATATAGCCGGCGTCGCCCGCTTAGGCGGCGCGGATCGTTACGCCACCAACGCCGCTGTTATCGCGGCCTTGGACTTTCAGTTCAACCAATCATTCTTTGCCAGCGGCGCTTCGCCGGTTGACGCGCTGGCCGCTTCTTCTCTGGCCGCGCGCAGCGGTTCGCCGGTCTTTCTCACCCAAGGAGCGGCGGTTCCGGCTTTGAAGGACGCCGCCGTTATAAGCAAAATTCCTGCCGCCATGACAGTCATAGCGTTAGGCGGCGCCGTGGAGCCGGGCATGTTCAACCCGCCGGACGCCACCCCGCCGCCGCAGCGTTTCACCGGGGAGAGCGAACCGGAGACAGCGGTAGCGCCGCAGCTATACGACTTGCCGGCGGAAGTGCCCGCGCCCGCGCAAGAGGCGGAACCGGAGCCGGCGGCGGCCGCAACGACAGTTGCCGATATTGCCAAAGAGGTTTTTGATCTGTGCAACGCGGAACGGGTCCAAAACGGACTGCAGCCTTACGTCTGGGATGATTCCTTGTATGAGGCCGCCCGGATTCGAGCCGCAGAAATCATTCAATTATTCGAGCATACGCGGCCGGACGGTTCCAGTTGTTTTACCGCTTTGGAAGAAGTCGGCCTGGTCTACGCCTCGGCGGGCGAGAATATCGCGGCGGGCTATCTGGACGCCGCCGGCGCGGTTAATGGCTGGATGAACTCGCCGGGACACAAGGCCAATATTTTGAATAATTTTGAATATATGGCCGTAGGCGTGGTAAAAAGAGAGGATTACGGCTATGCTTTCGTGCAGATGTTTTACACGCCCCAGTAGCGGGAGATAAAGAGGAAAGCTGGTTTTAGACAAGGAGGAAAAGATGAAAATACAATTTTTAGGTCATGCCTGCTTCATGATCGTTTCCGGGCCCTATACTTTGCTCATTGATCCTTTTCTCACGGGAAATCCCGTCCAAGCGGCGCGGGCGGAGGACGTGACTCCCACGCATCTGTTTGTTACGCACGGCCATGATGATCACCTGGGAGACGCCCTGGCCATAGCCGACCGCTGTAAACCGGTCGTTTACGCTACCGTGGACACGACGCGCCTCTTT
>JAIRRL010000091.1 GCA_031255985.1 Gracilibacteraceae bacterium | reverse complement strand
GGATCATTTCTTTTCTGGTCGCCGCCGCCGCCGCTGCCGGCGCCGTAAGCGAGCGCTCTTTTTTCTATGCCGCCGGGGCGCTGGCGGCGCTGACCGTTTTTATTCTGCTCGTCCGCTTCGGGCAGAAGGCCAACGAGCAAAAAACCCTGGCCGCCAGCCGCCGAACCGTAATCGACGCTTTGCTCGGCCGCCTGGACGCCTCCTGGCGGAAACACGGCCCGACCGGAGCGGCCTATTTGAGCGAGGATTTTCCGCCCGGCCGCGATCTTGACATATTCGGGCCCGGCTCTTTGTATCAATACCTCTGCTTCAGCCATACCCCCTGGGGGCAGGAGGCGCTGCGCCGCCTGCTGACCGAACCGGCGCAAACGGACGGGCGGGAGGTTCTGGCCGCGGCGCGGGCGCGGCAGGAAGCCGTGCGGGAACTGCTGAATAAAAAGGACTTTGTTTTGGAATTCGCGGCGCGAAGCCGTATGCCCGGCATCGGCAAAAATCTCTCCGCCCAAAATCTGGAAGATTTTGCCGCCGTCGCCGCCGCCGCCCCCTGGCCGCGCCCGGCAGTTTTCCTGTTCTGGGCCTTGCCCGCCGGCACGCTGGCCCTGCTGGCCCTCGCGCTCACCGGCCTTATCTCCTTTTTGCCTTTCGCGCTCTGTTTTCTCGCCCAGCTTGCCGCGCGGCTGCTCGGCGGCAAAACCGTCAACGCCCTTCTCTCCCCTCTTGCCGCCTTCCGCCGCGGTTTGCGCCATATCACCCCCCTGCTCGCCCTGCTTGAGCGCGAGCAGTTCGACTGCGCTTACCTGCGGGATCTGAACGCCCCCCTCACGGCCAAAGGCGGGGCCGCCCGCGCCGCCGGAGCCTTAGCCGCGGTGGAGGATATGGCGGCCTGGCGTTTTCAGCCTATCGCCTATTTTTTGGTCACGGGAACGCTCATGTGGGATTTTCACGCCGCCCGCCGCCTGCTGGCCTGGAAAAACACCCACGCCGCCGATCTGGCCCCCTGGCTGGCCGCCGTCGGCGAAATGGAAGCGCTGATAAGTCTCGCCGTCGTCGGCTTTACCCGCGACATATACTGTTTCCCGGAACTCACCGCCGCCGCCGCCCCCGAACTGCGGCTGGAAGAATTGTCCCACCCGCTGCTCCCGGCGGAAACCGCCATCCCCAACAGCCTGACTCTCACGGGCGGGGTCTGCGTCGTCACCGGCTCGAACATGTCGGGCAAAACCACTTTCCTGCGCAGCGTCGGGCTGGCCCTCATTTTGGCTTACGCCGGCGCTCCCGTTTGCGCCCGCGCTTTTTCCGCCACCGGCCTGCGCCTTTTTTCCTCCCTCCGCGTCTCGGACGACGTGAACCTGGGCATATCAACGTTTTACGCCGAAATCCTGCGCATCCGCGCCATGGTGGAATACAGCGCCCGCCAAGCGCCCATGCTGGCTCTGATCGACGAGATTTACAAAGGAACGAACACCGCCGACCGCGTCGTCGGCGCGGAAGCCACGCTAAAGAAAATGTCCGCCCCCTGGATCATCTGTCTCGTTTCCACCCATGATTTTGAGCTGTGCGAACTGGAAAACGACGAAGGGGTCAAGGCGCTGAATTACCATTTCGCCGAGAGTTACGCCGGAGACGAACTGTTTTTTGATTATAAACTGCGGCCGGGCCGCTGCCAGACGACAAACGCCCGGCACATTCTGCGCATGGCCGGTCTGCTTTGAAAAAATCAGGCGGCGGCGAATTTGCCTCTCATGTCTCCGCCGCCAAAAGCCGTTTTATATCTTCCTCGGCCGGGGTTATAAAAAGCGACCAGTTTTGCTCATACACAACCATGCCCGGACGGGCGCCGCCCGGTTTTTTGATCTGGCGCACATGGGTATAATCGACGGGTACGTGGGAAGATCCGCGCGCCTGACTGAAATAAACGGCCAGGGCCGCGCCGTCCAACAAGGTGCGGTCGTCCGGAAACTCCTGTCCTTCCGCCAGCGGAATTATGACATGCGAACCGGGAATATCTTTCACATGCAGCCACATATCACGCGACTGCGCCTGTTTCCAGGTCATCCGGTCGTTCTGCCTGTTATTGCGCCCGACAATAATTGTATGGCCGGTGGCGGAAAGATAGACATGGGGCCGGGAGGCGGGAGGCGCCGTTTTGGGGCTGCGGCCGCCCCGGCCGCGTTTGCCGGCGCCTTTGCCCTGTTTGCCGGCTTCCTGTTTCCGTTCGTTTTGTTTGCCGGCAATAAAACCCTGTTCCGCCAATTCAAGGTAAACCTCCCCCAATTCTTCGGGGGTAGCCGCCTGATCGACAGACAGGCGCAGCGTCCGCAAATACTCCACTTCCGCTTGCGCGGCCGCCAGCAGCGGGCGGTTGGTGCTGAGGACAGAGCGGGCCTTGGCGTACTGACGAAAATAGCGCTGCGCGTTCTGGACGGCGTTCAGCCTGGGGTCAAGGGCGACGACGACCTCCGGCGCGCCCGGCTCGTTGTAATCCGCCAGCACCGCTTCTTTGGCCCCGGGTTGCAGGGCGTAAATGTAAGCGGTCAGCAATTCCCCCCGGCGGCGGCTGACCAGATCCTTTTCCGCCTGAGCCAGGCTTTTTTCATAGATATGGCTTTTTTTCAAAAGCCGTTCCATTTGATCGCGCGTCACTTTGCGCAAGGAACCGCGCGTAGCTTCCATATGGTGGAATTGTTCCCGCCCGTAATAATAGGTTTCCAGGGCGGCGTTCAGGCTGGGCTGGCGGACGCCGCGCCAGCGCCCGTACTGCAAATAAGGGATGAAGGAAAAAGCGAGCGGCGGCCCGGATTCCGCCGCTTCATAATAAACGCGGGCGTCCGTCGCCGGCGGTTCCGGGGCGAAAAAACAGCCGTACTCCTGCCTGAGACGGCGATAGTCCACCAGACCGAGCGCGTCAACGGCGGCGTCAGCGTCCAGACCGGCCCGCAGGCATATCTCCCGCGCCAGTTCCGGGCTGACGCCGGCGAATTCCCGCAGCAAAGCGTCCCGCGCCAGACATTCCGTCCCGCCCGCCAGGAGACGCCGGGCGAAAGTCTCCGCCTCCGGAGATTCGTCCAGGCTCACGTTCGCCTTGTCCTGAGCCGGCGGAAAAATATAAGGCCGGCCGGGCAAAACTTCGCGGTAGCGGCTGACCTGGCGGCTGTAGCGGCGCAGACCGTCCAAAATCAGGCCGCTTATGGCGTCAACCAGAATCAAATTGCTATGCTTTCCCATTATTTCTAAATATAGTAAATACGGCTGCCGGTCGCCGCGTTCATTATAGTTTTCCGCCGTCAGCACGGCGACGCGCTCCCAATTCCGTCCCCCGGCCCCGCCCTGGCTTAAATCGGTGATCCGCGCTCCTTCCAGGTACTTGCGCAGCACCATGCAAAACATCGGCGCCGCCGCCGGGCTTTTTTTGACCCGTTCCGTCAGATGCAGACGGGCCGCCGCCGCGCTCGCGTTCAGGAGCAAGCGGCGGGAAAGGCCGGGGCCGCGTAAATGCAAGCAAACTTCATCTTTTTCCGCCTGCGTCGCTTTATCCACGCGCAGTCCAAGCAAGAGCGGGCGCAGTTCAGCCAGAAGGCTGCGCAAAGTAACGCTGTCGAGCGCCATTTTTTCTTTCCTTTCCGTGAAAAAACCGTCAAAAACTCTGGACAGACCTCAAAAAACACGGTATAATATTAAAAGTAATTTTGGGCCCGTTGGTCAAGCGGCCTAAGACACCGCCCTCTCACGGCGGTAACACGGGTTCGAATCCCGTACGGGTCACCAAAATTTATTTTTTTATAGGCGCGCCTGCAGATCAGCCAGATATTCCTCGTAGGTCTGCTCCGCTTCATACAGGGCCGCCGCCAGTTCCGGGCCGAAATAGCGCAGATGCCACGGCTCATACATATAGCCTGTAATATCTTCCTTGCCCTGAGGGTAACGCACGACAAAGCCGTATTTATGCGCGTTGTCCCGGATAAAACCGTATTCCGGCGTCTGATCGAATGATTGCTCCAGCGCGTAATTAACGGCGGCGGTGGAAACGTCCATGACCAGACCGGTCTGATGCTCGCTCTCGCCCGGCCGGGCGCTGATGCGGTTCGCTTCTTCCTCGCTGCCGAAACGGCCGACATTATAATCGAAAATCGACACCTGGGTTCCATAGGAACGGTAGCCGGAAACACCGTAAATACTAA
>JAIRRL010000006.1 GCA_031255985.1 Gracilibacteraceae bacterium | reverse complement strand
ACGCCCTGTTTTACCGCTATCGCAAAGATGGGATTAGGCAGGTTCCCGGAAAAAGTCTCAAACCGGCGCGCCGGCGGCAGTTTTTCTAAGCTTATTTTCAGGATAAGACTCGGCCGGCGCGGGAAAACGCAGGTTGAATTTCAGGGCCGGATCGGCTAAAATACTATATATAACTTAGGGAAACCGGAGGATTGAAGCAAAATGGCTTTGCGCGTGGGAATCGTCGGCCTGCCCAATGTCGGCAAATCAACTCTGTTTAACGCGCTGACGCGGGCGGGCGCCGACGTCGCGAACTACCCTTTTTGCACGATTGAACCCAATATCGGCGTCACGCCGGTTCCGGACGCGCGGCTGCAGGCGCTGGCGGCTATAGCGCAGCCGGAGCGGATCGTGCCGGCGACGGTCGAATTCGTGGACATTGCCGGTCTCGTGGCCGGAGCCAGCCGAGGCGAGGGCCTGGGCAACAAATTCCTGGCCCATATCCGGGAAGTGGACGCTATAGTTCACGTGGTTCGCTGTTTTACCGGCGACAATATCGCCCATGTGGCGGGCGGCCTTGATCCGCGCCGCGATATTGAAGTCGTAAATCTGGAATTGATCCTCGCCGATATGGAGACGCTGGAAAAGCGCAAATACCGTCTGCACGCCGCTCTGAAATCCGGCGCCGGCGCGGCGGCCGCGAGGGAGGAACTGGCTCTGGCCGGGCGGATCGAAGAAGCGTTCGACGCGGGCCGCCCCGCCTGCGCTCTCCCGTACAGCGAGGCCGAGAAAGAACTGCTGAAAAATCTGCCGCTGCTGACGCTGAAAAAAGTTATTTTCGCGGCCAATGTCGCCGAAAGCGATTTGCCGGCGACGGACAATCCTTTCGTGGCGGCGGCGCGGGCGGAGGCTCTGGCGCTGGGGGCCGAGGTCGTCCCGGTCTGCGCCGGCAGCGAAGCGGAAATCGCCGAATTGGAGGCGGAGGACAGAAAACTGTTTCTCGCCGCCCTCAATTTAGAAGTTTCCGGTCTGGACCGCCTGATCCAGAGCGCTTTTCGCCTGCTGGGCCTCATGACCTTTTTTACGGCCGGCCCGCTGGAAGTAAAAGCCTGGACTATTCGCGCCGGCACTAAAGCGCCGCAGGCGGCGGGGGTTATTCATACGGACTTTGAGCGGGGATTTCACCGGGCGGAAGTGGTGAGCTGCGAGGATTTCATCGCCCAGGGCGGGCTGGCGGCCGCCAAGGAAAAGGGGCTGGTGCGCTCGGAAGGGAAGGATTATATCATGCGCGACGGCGATATAGCCCATTTCCGTTGAGGGAAAGCGGTGGGCGGGGCCGGAATACGCCGCGCGGGCAATAAGCGCGGCTGCGAGCGAAAAAGTGAAAACAGGAGTGAATTGGGCGAATGAAAAAATCAGATAAGTCAGATGTATATTTCACGGATTTTAAGGCCACGCCGGCGGAAAATCTGCCGCAAAAGCTGGCCCGGCTCCTGCGGGCGGCGGGCATGGAGCGGATAGGGGCGCAAAACAAATTCGTCGCCGTCAAGCTCCATTTCGGCGAGCCGGGCAATCTGGCCTATCTGCGGGCCAATTACGCCCGCGTGGTCGTCGACGAGGTGAAAAAACTGGGCGGGCGTCCCTTTGTCACCGATTGCAACACCCTTTACGTCGGGCAGCGCAAAAACGCGCTGGAACACCTGGAAGCCGCTTACGTGAACGGCTATAATCCTCTGACCCTCGGCTGTCACGTCATCATCGCCGACGGGCTCAAGGGGACGGACGAAGCGGCGGTTCCCGTGAACGGCGAATTTGTGCGCGAAGCCAAAATCGGCCGGGCGGTGATGGACGCCGACATCGTCATTTCGCTCAATCATTTCAAATTCCATGAACAGACCGGTCTGGGCGGCGCGGTCAAAAACCTGGGCATGGGCTGCGGTTCGCGGGCCGGCAAAATGGAAATGCACGCCAATGGTCAGCCGCGGATCAGAGCGGCCCTGTGCGTCGCCTGCGGCCAATGCGCGCGCAACTGCGCCCACGGGGCTATTTCTTTCGTCCAAAAAAAAGCCGTCATCGACAGCGCCCTGTGCGTCGCCTGCGGCCGCTGTATCGGCGTCTGCAACGCCGACGCCGTGGTCGGCCGTTTTAATGAAACAAACGAACGGCTGAACCGCAAAATAGCCGAATACGCGCTGGCGGTCACGCAGTCCAGACCGCATTTTCATATCACGCTCATAAGGGACGTTTCGCCTTTCTGCGACTGTCATTCGGAAAACGACCGGGCGGTCGTGCCGGACATTGGGATGCTCGCCTCCTTTGACCCCGTCGCCCTGGACGTGGCCGGAGCCGACCTCGTGAACGCCCAGACGCCGCTGGCGGACAGTCTGCTCGGCCCGCTGGGTCTCGAAGCGGGCGGGGATTATTTCACCGCCCTCCATCCGACGACGGATTGGCGCGCCTGCGTCGAACAGGCGGTGAAAATAGGGCTGGGCAACCGGGATTATAATTTGATTCGCCTTGATTGAAGGCGTAGTCCCGCCACCCATAGCAAG
>JAIRRL010000173.1 GCA_031255985.1 Gracilibacteraceae bacterium | reverse complement strand
AGCAGCTTTGCCGAATCAGTTTTGTATTTACGCGTAGGCATGTTCAATCCCTCCCTCCGCATATTATACATGATTCGGCACACATATTCAAGCACAATTATTTTTGTCGTTTACTATAGAATTAAATAACAATGGGAAAATTCTCATTATAGCTTCGCACGATGAGGGAGTAAAAAACATGTCGCGAAGGGTGATTGAATTATAGCTAGTCTTTTCCCCCGTTCAGCAGGCGGCCCAAAATCTCCAGGGGATGATAAACCGGCAGCCGGGTGAGCCCGTGAATCTGCACCGAGCACATGCCGCATTCCGTGACCGCCGCCTTGGCCTCAAGGCTGAAAACGGCGTCGCGGACGTTTTGGCCCACGTCTTCGGCGATCCGGTATTTCTCCGCTTTTAGCCCGTAACTCCCGGCCAGGCCGCAGCAACCCGCCTCAATGGGCGTGATCGGCAGATTAAGCAGATGTTTCAGGAGAAAAAGGCCGGGCGTCCCCTGGCCGGAGGCTTTCAGATGGCAGGGTTCGTGATAGGCCATGGGCGGGTATGTCTCCGCCCGCGCCGGCAATAGCGCTTGCAGTTCCTCCCGCTGTTCCAGCAAAAACTGACCCGCCTCCTGCATCTGCGGGATAAACTGCTCAAACTCCCGCATATTCAGGATATTTTTATATTCTTCCTTGAAGGTCAGCAAACAGCTGGGACAGGTGAAAATAAGCGCCCGGCCGCCTGTGAGCGTCTCCCGCAGCAGCCGGAGGTTATGTCCGGCAAAACGCCGCGTGTTCCGCAGCCGGGCGTTGGAAATCGAAGCCTGGCCGCAGCAGTGAAAATCCGGCGTGATAACCCGGTAGCCCAGGCGTTCCAATATACCGATCAGGGCCAGGCCGATTTCGGGTTTATTGTATTGGACAAAACACCCCGGCATATAGACGACCTCCCGCCGCTCCCCGCCGGAAACAGGGGAGCGGCGGCCGGCCAGTCGCCGCCGTAAGGACTGACGGCTGTAGGCGGGCATCGGCGCCTGCGCCGCGACGCCAAGCGTTTTTTCCATGAGTTTCCGGGCCGCGGGCAGGCGAACGGCAGCGTTGCCCGCTCCCGGCCAAATATGCATCATTTTTCCCAAAAAAGACGGATCAGCCAGCAAACGGCGCCTGAAGACCGGCCCCTGGGCGGGAATCTCGTTTTTCGCCAGCTGGTTCAGCGTCGCCACCAGCACGCCGGAAGGGCAGACGGTCTCGCAGGTCTTACAGTTGGAACAGTAATCAATCAGGGGACTGGGGCGGGAACCGTCCTCCTGGGCGATACGGAGCCAGTCCGCTCCCAACTTTTTCGGGCCGGGAAACAGCGGGTTGACTTTGGCCACCGGACAAGAGTCCACGCAGATTGAGCATTTCAGGCAATTATTTAAAGCGTCGGTTTGTTGTTTCGTCAGCATGTTTCCTCTTTTCCGGGACGGACGGCCGTTTAAGCCGCCGCCGCCGCTCCCCCCGCCTTGTAGCCGGTGGCGACGGCGAGACCCAGGCCGCTCTTTTCCGCGGCGTAATCAGCGTGGGCCAAAACATTGCCCGCCGCGTACAGGTTCGCGATCTCCGCGCATGGGCGCAGATCGCCGTCCACCTCCAGCCCGGCGGCCAGGAAGGGCTGGCCGGCCGGCGACAAAAAGGACTGCTCGGCCGGCCACTCCGGGCAGTAGACGGGCAAATCAAAGATCGGCTCCCGCAAACGTTCCTTCCCGGCCTCCAAACCGCCGCCGAAGAAGGAACCCGTCGCCAGAACCACGCCGCCCGCCTCAATCCGGCTGGCGGCGCCGGACGAATCCCGCGCCCGGAGAGCGCGGACGCGTCCCGCCTCCAAATCCGCTCCAATAATTTCCATATTGGAGCGGATTTCCGTCCCCCGGCGGCGCAGATACATCTTCAGGGCGTTATACAGGCGGCTGCCGGGAATGGAGGGCGGCAGGCCGGGAACCTCTATCACCTGAGCGGCCAGCGCGGCGCTGATGTTCCGCCACACGGCGCTGTCCGGCTTGCTGCCCAAGACCGCCGGAAATACGTACACATCGCCCTCCCGTCCCCGCAAAGTCCGCGCTATCTTCGCCTGCACCGCTTCCTGCTCCAGCAGCAGGCTGAGATAGCCGGAACGCGCCGCCATATTGATTCCCAGGTCGATCATCACCGTTTCCCGCTCCGCCCGGGGGAAAAAACGGGCGCTGTTATCCAGAAACATCGCCGGAAAAAAATCGCCATAATTCTTAAAGCCCACGGCCACGACCCGCCTCGCCTTTTCCGGTTCGGTCAAAACCATGCTGCGCGGGGCCAGGGCGGCGATATGCCGGGTGCCCAAAGACGTAAGCACTCTTTGATTGGCCCCCAGGCCGCCCGTGAACTCATATCGCGCTTCCCGCATGATCGCCAGGAAAAAATCGACGCTCTCGCTTAAAATCGGCTCGACTTTCGCGTAGGGATGCTCCGGCCGCCGCCGGGCCAGCTCCTTGATCTCCCGGCCGGGGTCGGGGGCCACCGCCTTGGGCGCGTCCAGGCGATAACCCCAAAAATCGACGCAGCCGGAGGTCAGCGACAGGGCGCCCTGCCCCTTGGTCACGATCAAAGCTGATTTTCCCGTCTGCACGGCTTTGGCGGCGGCCATCAGCCCGCTCATGCCGGAACCGATCACAACAAGATCATACTTCACTTTCCTCCGCCCTCTCTATATTAAAAATCGCGCTGTAGATCCCCAAAGTCAGTTCGCATTCCCGGATCTGTGATTCCCACAGTAAATATTTCTGCCCGCGGAAGCGATTTTCCAGAAAATTCAGTAATTGCTGCAGAGGCGGCTCCGGTTTTTCCCGCAGGAAGCGCCAGGCGGCCCCCAAGCTGCGAAACGAGCAATAAAGCCCCTGGCAGGTGCCCATGCCCACTCTGGTCTTGCGGCGCAGATCATCCAGGTTTTTGGTGCTTTCCCAGGATGAGATCTCCTCGATTTCGGCGCCGCAGATATCCTCACATTCGCAGATCACATCCGCCTTTTCCGGGTGAGCGTCGATCACCGCCTGGACAGACGGCCCTTTTTCGCCGTAACGGAAAACATACTTGCTGACTTTCCCGCGTTCTCCCCGCAGAAGTTCCGGGGCCACCAGGGGTATCTGCGCGGTCAGGCAAGGTTTGGCGATTCCCAGCTCCCGGCAGACGTAATCGACGGTTTTTTCCGCAATCAGGCGGTAGGTGGTCAGTTTGCCGCCGATCAGGCTGACCAGGCCGCGCAGCCCTTCCCGCCCGTGATCAATTATCACAAACTCTCTGGATATATCCCGCCCGTCGTCGTTGCCGCCCACGGCGCCGGCGTAAAGCGGCCTGATCCCCGCATAGACCCGGAGCAGCCGCTGGCTGTCGATCTCCGGGATGAGTTCCCGCCCGGCGGCCAGCAGCTGATCCACCTCCGCCGCCGTCGGCGGCGCTGCGTCCAGATCCTCGATATTGATCGACGTCGTTCCCAAAATAGTCACGGTATGATGAGGCACAATAATATCGCCGTCGCCGGGGGCGCGCAAGCGGTTCAGCACTTTGGCCGTAAAAGGCTGATTGAAGACCAGGAGAGAGCCTTTGTTTTTCGTGATCGACAGGCGGGCGCCGCCCAGTTTCGCCACTTCTTCCGCCCAGGCCCCGGCGGCGTTGATGATCATTTCACATTCCCAGAAGGTTTTTTCGCCGGTCAAAGTATTCACGGTTTCGGCGCCTTCCACTTTGCCGCCCGCTTGGCGGATGGCGGTAAGTTTCGTATAGGTCAGCACCTTAGCCCCGCGGCTCGCCGCCTGAAAAGCGTGCGTCCACACCAGGCGCGCCCCGTCTATGACGCCGTCTTCCACGCGGTAAGCCCTTTTCAGCCCTCCGGTCAGGTACGGGTTTTCCCGGAGAACGTCTTCGACCGCGACCGGCGCCGCCTCAATCCCGGCCTGCCGGCACCCGGCCAGCCAAGCCTCGGCGTAATCGTCCGGATCGCTGGCCAATTGCAGAAAAAGGCCGCCGCATTTTTTCACGCAGGTGGAAGCTACGCGGCCCAAAAGCCGGTTTTCGCCGGCGCACTCCCGCGCGGCGGCCGGATCGTTCACCGCGTAGCGGGCGCCGCTGTGCAGCAGCCCGTGAAAACGGAAGCTGGCGCCGTGAGCCAGGTCTTTTTGCTCAACCAAAACAGTTTCAACGCCCCGGAGGGCCAAGTCGCGCACGATCCCCACCCCGGTCGCCCCTCCGCCTACGACCATGATCCGCGTCCGGCTTCCGGTCATAAGCACCAGTCCTTGACCCGGCTGACGGCTTTCTGCCAGTTCCGGTAGTAGCCGGCGCTGACTTCCGCCGGCATCTGCGGCTCAAAGCGGCGCTCCGCGCCGCAGGCGGTAAGTTCCTCCGGCCCGGCCCAAAAACCCGTGCTGAGACCCGCCAGATAAGCCGCGCCCAAGGCGGTGGTCTCGACGCAGCGCGGCCGCTCCACGGCCACGCCCAGTATATCGGCTTGAAACTGCATGAGCAGATTGTTTTGCACCGCCCCGCCGTCCACCTTGAGCATCTTCAGCCGGATGCCGGAATCGTCTTCCATCGCGGTCAGGATGTCCTTCGTCTGGTAGGCGATAGCCTCCAGCGCGGCGCGGATGAGATGGTTTTTGTTGTGGCCGCGGGTGAGGCCGAATATCGCCCCCCTGGCCCGCATATCCCAATGAGGCGCTCCCAGGCCGGTAAAAGCCGGCACCATGTAGACCCCGCCGTTATCCGCCACCTTGGCGGCAAAGTATTCCGAATCCGCCGCCGTCTCCACCAGCTTGAGCTCGTCCCGCAGCCACTGCACCACCGCGCCGCCCACAAAAACGCTGCCTTCCAGCGCGTAATTCACCCGGCCGCCGATGCTCCAGGCGACGGTCGAAAGCAGATTCGCTTTGGAGGTATAGAGTTTATCCCCCGTATTCATCAGCATAAAACAACCGGTGCCGTATGTGTTCTTGCACATCCCGGACTCAAAACAGGCCTGCCCGAAAAGCGCCGCCTGCTGATCCCCGGCGATGCCGGTGATCGGAATATTGTAACCGAAAAAAACGCCGGGATCGGTCTCGGCGAAGAAACCGCTGGAATCCTTGACTTCCGGCAGCATGACGGCGGGAATATCCAACTCCGCCAAAATCTCCTCATCCCAGGCCATATCCCGGATATTATAGAGCATGGTGCGGGAAGCGTTCGAGCAATCGGTCACATGAGCCTTCCCGCCCGTCAGTTTCCAGGTCAGCCAGGTATCGACGGTGCCGAAAAGCAGCTCCCCCCGCTCCGCCCGCGCTCGCGCCCCATCCACATTATCCAGAATCCATTTGAGCTTCGTAGCGGAAAAATAGGCGTCCAGCACCAGGCCCGTCTTTTGCCGCAGCATGTCGGCCAGACCTCTGGCGGCAAGCTCGTCGCATATTTCCGCCGTGCGGCGGCATTGCCAGACGATAGCGGGGTAAATCGGCCGGCCGCTGGCTTTTTCCCAGACAAGCGTCGTCTCCCGCTGGTTCGTGACGCCGATGGCGTCGATCTCCCGCCCCCCCGTGTTATGACGGGCGAAAAGCTCCGCGATCACGCCAACCTGGGCGCTCCATATCTCATCCGGATCATGCTCCACCCAACCGGGGCGCGGATAATACTGGGTGAATTCCTTCTGGGCCATGCCGGCGACCCGGCTGTCTTTGTCAAACAAAATCGCCCGGCAGCTCGTGGTTCCCTGATCGATTGCGAGTATATACTGTTTTGCCATATCAGCGCTCCTTACAACATCGTCCATATATCGGGATTGGTGCTGGACACCGCCACCGCCCCCGATTCCAGTCCGAGAACCACGTCTTCCTTATCCAGAATCAGCCCGCCGATGATGAGGGGAATATCGCAAAAAGACGTAATCCGGCGGATTATCTTGGGCATGACGGCCGGCAGCACTTCCACCGCGTCGGCGTAGTTGCCGGTGACATGTTTTTTGAAATTTTCCATCGCGATGGAATCAATCAGGAAACAGCGCTGGATAGCGATCATATTCAGGTCGCGGGCGGCCTTGATGATGCCGGCGCGGGTGCTGATAATGCCGTCGGCCCGCGTGTTTTCCTTCAGGAATTTCACGGCGATCTCCCGGCTGGACAGGCCGTCGATCATGTCAAAATGCACGATCACAGTTTTGCCGGCTTTTTTGCCTGTCTCGACGATGGCGGCGATGGAACAGACGTCGCCGTAGAGGGTAAAAATGATCTCACATTCCGATTGCAGAGCGACCGCCAGCGTTTCTTCATCTTTCACCGAAGCCACTATGGGAATTCTTTCCAGACTGGAGAAAAATCTTTTTTTAATCATATTCCTGACCCGTCAAACATTGTATTCGTACAGCGCGTCCTCAAACTCAACCTCGCGCCGCAGGCAGGGGCGGGGGTAAATATAGCCGGGTTTGGGCATCATCGGGTTGTAAACCTGCTCTATCTCCACCACGCCCAGCTTGTCCGGGCCGACCCGCTTCCAAACGAGTTCGCCCTTCACCAGCACGGAAAACATTTTTTGCAGCGTGATCGCGTAAATCGCCACTTTTGTCCGCTCGCCCAAGCGGGTCAACGTCTCCCGCTCCGGTTCCGGCGTGAAAACCACCCGGCTTGCCCCGGTGAGGACGGCCTGCCCCAGCGGCAGCAGATGCGGATAACCGTCCCCGTCCATATAAGCCAGCACCAAAAAAGCGGCCGGATCCGCGAAATAACTGCGGGTATAAACACTGACCGCGTCCGGGCTCGCGCCCTCATAAACGGAAGACTTGAGTTTTTCGCTCATCGCGCGGGCGCGGGCGTAAGCGGCCGTATCGAGGGCCTGGCTCTCCCCTATCCGGGCGAGCTTCAGGTAATGCACCGGCGAATAGCCGAAATACGAATTGTAGCGATAGCGGGGAATACTGTTGTACATGTCAAACTCGGCTCCGGCAGTCCGGCTCTCCAGCCAGTCCGCCCGGCCGGTCAGAATCCGCTTGTCCGGCGACAGGAGCAAAAAGCCTATCTTATGGTTAAGCTGATGGTTCCGCTTGCTCAGTCCCTGACAGAACTGCCCCCAGACAAGCGTCGTCTCGTCCAGCTGCAGCAAGGAGTTGAGCACGGTGATATGCGGCCAGCCGTCCGGGCCCAGCGTCCCGTAAAAGTCCAGCTTCTTCTCGTCCGCCATAAATTTTGTATTGATCTCCCGCAATGAGCGCATATGCGACTCCTCCTTAGTCTTCCGTTCTCGTCGCCCCCGACCGCCTGACCATGTCCGGGCGCGCGCCGCTTTGGCGCGCGACGGAGTAAAGCGCTTCCATTTCCGCCTCGCGCAGCGGAGGGACGCCGGCGTACTGCCAATCCATATCCAGGCGCCTGTATTTATCGGCGCACAAATTATTAAAAGCGCAGAGTTCCCAGCGGGCGGGCGCGTTTTGCAGCTTCTCGCCGATAAAACGGCCGATGGCGGCGACGTTGGCCGCCGTATCCGTGGCCCCGGGGATCATGGGCGTCCTGATCCAAAGCTCCGGCCCGCCTTCCCGCCGCCGGGCGGCCAAAAATTCCGCGTTCCGCAAAATCAGGCCGTTGTCCGCGCCGGTGAATTTCTTATGCGCTACGGCGTCCATCAGCTTCAAATCCAAAAGAATCAGATCCGTCCAGGGCAAAACCCGCTCCAAGACGCTGCGGGGCAGCAGGCCCGCCGTGTCCACCGCCGTATGCACGCCTTGTTTTTTCAGCGCCGCGAGAAATTTTTCCACAAAAGCGATTTGCAGCAGCGCTTCGCCGCCCGATACGGTGACGCCGCCCTCGGAACCGAAATAGGCCCTGTCTTTCAAAACTTCCCGCACCAAAGCCGCCAGTTCCCACTCCGTCCCCTTGATCTCCTGCGCCCTGGCCGGGCAAGCCTCCGCGCAGGCGGCGCACAGCAGACATTTTTCCCGGTCGCGCCGAATCCCGTTCTCGTCCATACTCAGCGCTTCCCGCCCGCAGACGGCCAGACAGAGCCGGCAGCCGATACAACGGGTCTCCAGCCATTGCACCTGTTTCTTCAAGGCGATGCTCTCCGGATTATGACACCAGGCGCAAGCCAAATTGCAGCCCTTGAAAAAAACCGTAGTGCGCAGGCCCGGCCCGTCTTCGGTGGACAAGCGCTGAATATCCAGCGTTACCGCTTTGATCTCTCCGCTCAAATCCCGGCTCTCCTTACCATTTATTATGGCTTTCCCTGGCAATGATCTCGTTTTGCAGCTCCTTGCCGATGCTGGTAAAATAAGCGTTGTAACCGGTGACGCGCACGAGCAGGTTCTGGTATTCCTCCGGATTCTCCTGCGCCTCTTTCAGCATGTTCACATCCAGGACGTTCACTTGCAGGGCGGTGCCGCCGTTTTCGATATAACCGCGGAGAAAAGCCTTGAACTTGGCCTTGTGTTCCGCGTCGCGGAGCATGGCCGGGCTGAAGGTGACGGTATGACTGGCGCCGTTGGGCAAATTGCTCAGATAGTCCTCAAAATCGCCGTTTTGCGGATCGCGGCCGCCCATGACCTTGCCCACCGAATTGGCGTTAGCCGTGGGGCCGTTGACGTCGGCGCCGTTAGTCGGGCAGATGGCGTTGGAAAGAAACTCGCCCCGTTTTCTGCCGTCCGGCGTCGCCAGCAAAATCCCGGCGTAAGTGATCCAGTAGTTCCAGCTGAGCATCCCGGCCCGGAACTGCTCCCCGCTGGCCGCGGTCTTATACTGCCAGCACTCGCTGCTCCAGCAGTCCATGACCCGGCGCGCCAGCTCGTCCGCCTCATCGTCGTCCTGCCCGTACTTGGGCGCCCGGTTTTTGGCCGCGGCCTGAAGGGTTTCGTACCCCTCCCAATTGGCGCGGAGGGCTTGGATCAACTCGTCCATCGTACAGATTTTTTTGTCAAAAACCAGGTATTTGACCGCCAGCAGCGAGTCCACCGTAGTGGCGAAGGTCACGCCCTCGATAGTGGCGAAGCTGAGTTCCGCGCCGCCGTTTGTGCAGTCGCGGCCGCTTTCGGCGCAGCCCTTGACCAGGACGGACAGATACGGCGTCGGGGAAAACTCAGCCCGCAGAACGTCGCCGATATTGTAAAGCTCCACGCTTTTTTTGATCTGGGCTTTCAGCTGCGTCTCAAAGGCCCGGTAAAACTCGGCGAAGGTCTTGAAATTCCGCGGATCGCCGGTGTCCGGCCCGTCCTGGCGCGCGGGAATCAAATTCGCGCCGAGATCATAGTATTCCGCGATGTCCTTGCCGCTGCCCAGAGTCAGCTCCACGGCCTTGACCAGATTGAGGTTGTTGTTCACGGTTTCGGAGCGGTCGTTGCCAACCATGGTGTTTTCCAGGCAACCCACGCTCGCGTAGTCAAACACGTTATCCTCGTTGATCAGGTGTTCGACCCCGCTTTCCTTGGCCTGGCGCAGAAGCCCGGCCATGGATCTTTCGTCAAAATTGATCAGAAAAGGCGCGCCCTGGCTCTCGGCGATCATGCTTACCACCCGGTCCAGCACCTTATCCGGGGTTCCCCGGTGCAGGCGCACATTGGGCTTGGGCTCCAGAATCGGCGACATATCGTCGATCACGTCAAAAAGCACATAAGTGAAATCGTTGGTCATATCCGCGCCGCCCCTGCCGCAGCCGGAAAAACTGAAGAGCTGGCCGAAACCGGCCGTGATGCCCTGATTGCAGCCTTGTTTGATGGCGGCGTCGTAGGCGGTGTTGCAATGCACCCAGAAGCATTTCAGGATTTCCTTGCCGAATTCAGGCGTCATCCCTTCGGCGAGCGATTTTTTCCAAAAAGGATACAGATACTGGTCAAGCCGGCCGAAGGATACGCCCGGCCCGGCGTAATTCTCATCCGATAGCACCAGCATATGCGTCATCCACAGCGACATGACCGCCTGCCAGAAGGTTTTGGCCCCATGCCAGGGGACTACCTCAAGATTGGCGGCCATAGTCAGCAATTCCTGCCGCCGTTCCTCCGTATTGGCCTGGCCGGCGAGCTGAGTGCAGACCGCGGCGTACTTGGCCGCCAGGAGGCGGGGCATGGTGCAGGACGTCATCATCGCCCGGAGTTGCGCGCCCTGGGGGCCGTTTTTTTCATCCTCGCTCAGCGCCTCGTAAAGAGTCTCGATATACTCGTATTGGGCTTTGAAGCCGTGGAGCAGGATTTTTTCGTAGCCGGGAATCAGATGGCCCGGCGTCGGGCCGCAGCTGCCGAAGCCGCGCAAATTGTACTCCAGGTGCCGGGCGCGGGCGCCGTTTTTTCCTTCGAGCATAGCCAGCCGCCGCTCGCTTTCCGCTTTGGTCCAGCAGCGGGACGTGCGCAGATTGAACTTGCCTCCGGCCAGGAGATCGCCCGGCAGGATGTCATGCGGCATATGGTTGACCATGACTTCCCGGACAAACCAGGCTTTGCGCTCCGCCAGGCTGAGTTCGTAAAAATCCGCCGGCACGTTGACCACATAGGCGGTGGCGTCCTGGTTCACCGCCGCCCGCACCAGTTCCGAGCTGCGCAGCTGCTCCAGCATCGTGTAAAACTGGGTCTCGTCAAAACTGTCGTCCCAGGGCGCTCCGGTGGAAAAGGACATGAACTCATTGTGCCAGCGGCGCCGGACGCCCTTATAATAGAAGTTGCGCAGCCACTCGATTCGCGGCGATAAGTTTTTCGGTTTTTTCAAAGCACTGTTGTGAGACGTCAAGGAAATCCCTCCCATCATGTTAGAATTTAGAATTTAAAACTTAGAACTTAAAACTTAGTTAAAACAGCCCCGGAAACCACATGATCACGCCGGGGAAGAACAGGATGATCAAAACGCAAAGGAATTGCAGGCCCATGAACGGCAGCGTCGCCTTGTAAATCTCGCCGATCTCGGCGTCGCCGGAGACGCAGCTTTTGAGATAAAATATGGCGAAACCGAAGGGCGGCGACATGAAGGCCAGTTGCAGCAGCACCATAAAGAGCAGCCCCCACCACAGCGGGTCAAAGCCGAAGCTGGCGACGACCGGGGAAATAATCGGGGCCGCCAGCATGATAATGGCGGTGGTGTCGAGAAACATGCCGAGGAAAACGATAAAAGCGATGGAGAGCGCCAGCACGCCCCACTGGCCGCCCGGCATATTGCGGGCGATCTCGGCCACGAGCTGATTGCCGCCGATGCCGGAGAACACCGCCCCGAAGAAGGAGGCGCCGATCAATATCCAGCCGACCATAGTCGAGAGTTTGACCGTATCGATCAGAGCGTTTTTCAGGATCGGCCAGGAGAGCCGCTTGGTGGCGAGAGTGATCAGCAGAGCGCCGAAAGCGCCTACCGCGGCGCCTTCCGTGGGGGTGGCGGCGCCGGAAAGGATGGCGCCCAGCATCAGAATTATGAGTATGATCGGCGCGATAACGGTTTTCAGGGCGATGAATTTTTCCGCCCAGCCCGGCCGCTCCTCCTTGGGCAAGGTCGGCAGCAGCGACGGGTTTATATAGCCGCGGATCAGGATATAGGCGATGAAAAGCGCGGCCAGGAGCAGACCGGCAATGATGCCGCCGGCAAAGAGGTCGCCCACTGAAACGCCGGTAATCGAGCCGTAGACTACCATGTTAATACTGGGGGGAATGATGCTGCCGAGTGTGCCGCCGGCCATCACGACGCCCAGGCTGAGTCTTTTCTGATAATTATATTTCCTCATCTGCGGATAGGCGATAAGACCGAGACCGATGACTCCCGCAGCGATCACGCCGGAAACGGCGGCGATAATCGTACCCACGATGATGGTGGTAATTGCCAGGCCGCCTCTGAGGCCGCCCGACCACTTATAGACTGTATCATAAAGGTCTTTTATTATCCCAGATTTTTCCAAAATTGAGGCCAGAAACACGAATAGCGGGATTGGGATCAGCGTGTAACCGTTCATCGTACTCCAGGCCGCGCTCGCCAGCAGGCCGGTGCTGCCGAATCCCCACAGAGCGAAGGAAAAGACGATTCCCACCATCCCTAAGCTGAAGGCGATAGGAACGCCCAGGGCGAGCAGCAGAAACAGCGCCAGAAACATCAATATCGGTAAAAATTCAGCGCCCACTACTCGGCCCTCGCTTCCTGTTTTTTAAACGACAGTATGGTTCGCAGCATGTTCGCCAAATTTTGCAGCATGAGCAAGAAGGCGGATACGGGGATAATCCATTTGAACCACCAGATCTGGGGATTGAAGGCCGTTTGATGAATAGAGCGTTCCAAAATCAAAGTTGACTGCCAGGCCATCCTGGTTCCCATCCAAATCAGAATAAAACAGAATAGGAAGATCACAAGATTCGCGAACAGGGCGAGAATTTTCCGGCCGGTTTCCGGCAGGAGGCGGGCGATGATGTCCACCGCCACATGGCCGTCCAGCTTCAGGCAGTAGGCGCCGCTCAACATGAAATAGGCCCCGTAGAAAAAGATGGTGAACTCAAAACCCCAGTCGGTGGGAGCATGGAAAAAATAGCGCGCCGCCACCATATAAACCGTGACCAGGACGACCGGCAGCACAAGCAAACAGGCTGCCCGGCCCGTCCATTCCGAGAGTTGGTCGATTTTATTGATCAGTGTGCGCACAGACTCACCTACCTCTTAAATATTCAGCCGCGACGGCGGTTTGCGCCCGCCGCCGCCGCCGGGGCGGCGGCGGACGGGCGGTCTCCGTATGGGGATTTAGCCGCCGTAGCCCAGTTTTTGCGCTTGTTCCGTATAACCGAGGTCATTCAGAACTTCCGCGTATTTTTCCACAAATTCCACTGTGCTGGGATTGCTGTTCTTGTAGTTTAGCAGAAATTCGAAGGCGATATCCTCCATCCGGGCGACGTCCGCCTCCGGCAGCTCGATGACTTCAACGCCTTCCTCCCGCCAGTCGGTCGCCGACAATTTGCTCATGACGCCGAATTTCTGCGAAGAGTTGTAACGGGCGCCGTCGCGGGCCGCCAGCACGATTGCTTTCAAATCGTCGGGCAGTTCGTTCCAGGCTTTGGGATTTACGATCAAATCCTTATCGCTCAAAACCCCGTTATGCATGGAAGGTTCAATGACATAACTGGTCACTTCGTCGAAGCCCATTTCTTTGTTGACAATCCAGTCGTTGTACTCCGCCGCGTCCACTGTGCCGAGCTGCATGGCGGTGTAAACTTCGCCGCCGGGGACGGATACGCCGTTGGCGCCCAGGGCTTTGTAAAACTCCGCCCCGATGCCGGAGGTTCTGACGTTAAGCCCCCGGAAATCTTCCACGGAGCGAACGGGTTTGTTGCTCATGAGAATGTCGCGTCCGGCATAGTCGAACATGCCCAGGTAGGTGACGCCGTATTTTTCGTAGGCCGCCCTGAGAATGGGATCCTGCTGCTCCACCCGGTAGCAGTGTTCCTCAAAACCGTAGAGCGGATCGCCGGGTATGCCGCCCGCCAGGTTGAAGATCGGGTCTTTGCCGCCCCAATAACCGCTCCAGATCGCGCCCATTTCCACGACGCCGTTCATAATCTGATCCAGGGAATCCGAAACCGGGAACAAGGCGCCGCCGCCGAAAGGTTCAATGATCAGGCGGCCGTTGGAGGCGGTTTTCACCGTTTCGCAAAACGGGATCACCGTGGCGTCGTATCTGGCGGTACCGGGCGTCTGATGAGTAACCAGCCGCCATTTGAATACTTTCTCCGCCGCGCCGGGATCGGCCGCGGCCGCATTTCCGCCGGCCGTCCCGCCGCCGCCGCAGCCGGCCAGCGTCATGCCGGCGACAAAAGTGATACACAGCAGAACAATCCAGAATTTCTTACTTGCTTTCATCATTTGTTCGTCCTTTCTTCCGATTTTTTATTACGATCGCAAACCATTTTCTCCCTGAAGCCGGATTATAAGTCCCTGAGCATACCGCACCACCAACCTTCATAATATTTTGAATATTGCGCCGCATAAAAAGAGAAAACCACTAACCATGGCCAAACAGGCCAAATGGCAGCGACTCTCTCTTTAACTCTTGCCGCAACTATTCAAATAATTTTGGAAACTCCACGCAATATATTATACCAGCGCTGCATTTGACTGTCAAGTCGGACAAATTTCAATTGTGGCTAAAGAATATGGGCTGGATTGAGCTGGATTGACAAGTGTGAAAAGCAGCGTATAATTATATGAAAAGCAGCGCATAATTATTTGTATTAACGGCGCCGTCAGGCGCGCGGCGCGGGATAGAGAGGAGATGGCGCATTGTCCGTTGAATTGAGGTCTTATTTGAAAATACTGATGGCGAAGGTGAATCTGCTTGTCAGAAAAAACAAGTCCGCGCTTTTCTGCGGTTTTGTTTTGCTGGCGTCATTTTATCTTTTTTATCTCCGCCATTTTATCCAAAACGTATTTTCCTGGATATGGCCGCAATATTTTGACTTAACGTCAAGAAGCATGACCGGCTTTCTTAACCCTTCTTCATTTTTGGACATGGCCGTCTTTGTCGTCGTCGCCTTGTTGTCTTTATATCAAATATTCACTATTGCAAAACCAAAAAAAGTCTCGCCCGCGCTTAAGAAATGGCCGCATTTTTCTTGTTCCGTTATTGCTTTGTTCCTGTTTGTCCTGGGATTTGGCTGCGCTTACGGGATAGGCGGGGTGATGGGCGGTTTTGTTTATTCAACGCTACTGCGCCTTGCTCTCCTGTTTGCGGCGGTCTTGACGGTTTGGTTCATTTATAGCGGCAGATTTAATCTCGCCAATTTTATTGCAATTTCTCATGTTTTGGGTTTATTGTGCCTGACGCAAAACATCATGTTTGGGGGCGTTGGCTCGCGAGACGGTCGCCTGCGTCTCTAAAACCATGATACCACAGAACAGGCGCAAACTCAACGAAAATATATAACCTTGTTTTCCGGGAACGCCGGCGGCGGCTCCGGCCGAATAATCCTCTATTCACTATATTTTTCTCAGGAATTTATTTCAGGCTCAGGCGCGCCCACTTGAAAAAATGCTCTACTTATAATACAATGGAGACGGGCATATTTGGATTCTGAAATTTTCAGAGTATAAGGGGGAGCTTTTGTGTTTGATAATGATATCATGGTCGCCGGCGCCGACCCTGGTTTTGGCGCGATCAAGCTGAATACCGGCGCTGAGAAAATTCTTTTCCCCGCCCTGATTTGCAACGGCAGTGAACGGATTTTTTCCATACTGGGCGCTTCCGAAAAAGAAAGCGGATCCGATCTGGAAAGGCAAATAGCTTCGCTCGACGTCATCGTAAAAAATAATTCGTCCGGAGTGGAGCGCCATTATTTCATGGGCAGCCTGGCGGAACAGCTCAATCCCAAGGAAGTTCATTATTGCTGGGACGAGGACAAGTCCAACGACGAGGAGGCCATGGCGCTTCTGATCGTGTCCATCG
This sequence comes from Gracilibacteraceae bacterium, assembly GCA_031255985.1. Lineage (GTDB taxonomy): Bacteria > Bacillota > Desulfitobacteriia > Desulfitobacteriales > Syntrophobotulaceae > JAIRRL01. The sequence continues at coordinate 996 of JAIRRL010000173.1, read as the reverse complement.
CGCTGGCGCAGCCGAATTTTAAAACAAATATCTATCTCGGCACCGGCGTCCCGGTCAAATACTACGCGGCGCTGAAGGACAAGTATGAAAATGAGCTGAAAGGCTCTTTTTCCGTCACATTTTTATCCGGGCCGCTGAAAGGCGCCACGCGCAGCATGAATATCCTGCGTTCCCGCGTCCTGCCCCAGAGTTACGGCGTGTTTGTCAAGGAGACTTTGGCGGAAAGCGGCGAGATTCGCAACAAGGATTATCTGCGCGGTTATGTGCTGGTGATCGACCCCGGTTTTCGCACGACCGACGTGGCTATGTTTTATGACGGCGTCATGCTCGATCCCCCGAACTCTTTCAGTCTGGAAAGAGGGTTGCAGTGGGCTTACGGCGGCGTGGCGGCCAAGCTGCGCGGCATGACCCAAAGCAACGCGAATCCGATTGAGACGGGCGATCAGGAGCTGGACAAGGTTTTTCGCGTCGGGGGCGGTTTTTATCCGTGGAATAACGGCGCTATCGACCTGAATCCCATAATGCAGAACCAGCTGAGACAGCTGGCCACGGATATTGTGCGCGAAATCATGAAAACGCAGACGGCCGTCGCCGGGCGCATCCACACTATTCTGATTTCCGGCAAAGTGGGCGAAATGATCTATGATTATATGAATTTGGAAAATAAAATACTGATTGACGACCCGCAATTTGGCAACGCCAACGGATTTCGTGTTGTAGCCGCCAATCTGGTCAACAACTTGACGCGCAGGGTGGAATTCGGCAGCTAAACATAGGAGCGGCATAGTCATTTTGGAAAAAGGTGGGTAAATATGAAAAATACGGGCTATATTACGATTACGGTCGAAGAGTCAGCTGATTGGGCTTTATGGCGCGAGCTGGTGGCTATGCCCTCCGAAGAGCGCAATGTTTTTGTTAAAAAAATGCTTTCGCAAGCCCTGAGCCTTAGCCCGGCCGCGCCGGTTCCGCCGGCGGCGGAACCGGCGGCAGCGGAAG
>JAIRRL010000113.1 GCA_031255985.1 Gracilibacteraceae bacterium | reverse complement strand
TACCGACCGGGTGATCAGCGTATTGAACGAAAGAGAGGAACCGGTCGTTTTGAATCACAGGGGCCCGAAAGCGCGCGCGTAAAAAGCGCTCATAACCCGCGCCCGCCCCCCGGGGATTGAATCGGCCCACCCCAGTCCGCTTTCGGCGGCATATGGTTTTTTCGGCAGCAAACCCTTTTCCCGTACTAACGCGATCCTGACCGATTGGGGCAAAGAGCCGATCGACTGGCAAATCCCCGCCGCCCCTAACTGAGAAGCGAGATCAATTCCCCGACGTCGCTTACTTCATAGGCTTTAATGCCGTCAAATTCTATCTCTCCCCGCCCCGCCGGCGGGATGACGCATGACCGGAAGCCGAATTTGGCCGCTTCCCGGACGCGGGCCGCCAGATGCGGGACGCCGCGCACTTCGCCGGTCAGACCGATTTCCCCGATGAAAGCCGCCGGTTCCAGCGCCGCGTCCCGCAACCCCGAAAACAAGGCCGCCGCCACCGCCAGATCCGCCGCCGGTTCATCGATGCTGAGACCGCCGGCGATATTGATAAAAACGTCTTTGCCTTGAAAAACCGCTTTGTTGCGCTTGTCCAGCACCGCCAGCAGCATGAGCAGGCGGTGATAATCCATGCCGTTCACCGTGCGGCGGGGCGGATAGCCGCCGGCTGTAATCAGGGCCTGCACCTCAAGCAGGAGCGGGCGCGTACCCTCCATCGTTACCGCCACGGCGGAACCGGGGGCCGGCCGCGCGCTCTCCCCGATAAAAAGGGCGGAGGGATTTTCCACTTCCCGCAAACCGTCGCCGCACATTTCAAAAACGCCGATCTCGCCCGCCGGGCCAAAACGGTTTTTTACCGCCCGCAGCAAACGGTACATATGGCGATTGTCCCCTTCAAACGATATAACGGCGTCCACCATATGCTCCAGCAGGCGCGGCCCGGCCACGGCGCCGTCTTTGGTCACATGGCCCACAAGAAACACGATGATTTCATTTTCTTTTGCCAATTGCAGAAAAGCCGCCGCGCTCTCCCGCACCTGCCCGACGCCGCCCGGCGCCGAATCCAGCGTTTCGACAAAAACCGTCTGAATTGAATCCACAAATACCGCCCCATAGCCTCCGGCCAGCGTTTGCTCCCGTATCAGGCGGAAGGCGGTTTCTGTATAAATATGGAAATCAGCGCCGCCCAGTCCCAGCCGCTCCGCCCGCAGCCGGATCTGGCGCGCTGATTCTTCTCCCGATACATAGAGTATTTTTTTGCTTCGCGCCAAAAAAGCCGCCGTCTGCAAGATCAGAGTTGATTTGCCGATGCCGGGATCGCCGCTAAGTAACAGAAAGGAACCGGGCAGAAAACCACCGCCCAGAACGCGATCCAATTCGGGGCTGCCGCTGGGAATCCGTTCTCGCTCTTCCATGGCGACAGCGGGAAGCGGTATAGGCCGCGCCGCTCCCCCCGCGCGCGTTCCGCTTCCCCCCGATCGGCGGCCGGAGGGCGCGGTGAAAGGGGCTAAAGTGTTCCAAGCTCCGCACGCCGGGCATTTTCCCTGCCAGCGATGACTTTCGCGCCCACATTCACCGCAGACATACACAGTTTTTTCTTTGGCCATTACTCTGTTCCGGAATTTTCTGTTTCTTCTCGATTTCCTTGATTTTCTTGATTTTCTTGATTTTCTGTCTCTTCCTGTTTGTCAATTTTTGTAAAAATAAGAGAGTTCTCTTTCTCACTGAAGTTTACCTCCAGCGTGTCGCCGAGGGTAAACTCTCCGCTCAGAATTTTTTCTGAAAGCGGATCCTCCACCATTTTCTGGATCGCGCGGCGCAACGGCCGGGCGCCGTAGGTCAGGTCGCCGCCTTCCCGGATGATATAGGCGAGCGCCTGATCCGTCGCCGAGAGGGTAAAGCCCTGCTCTGACGTGCGATCGCTCACTTCCCGGAAGAGGATGCGGGCGACGGCTTTCAGATCCTCGTCGTTCAACTGGCGGAAAACGACGATTTCATCTATCCGGTTTAAAAACTCCGGTTTAAAAGTTCGTTTCACTTCATCCATGATGGTGGAACTCATGGCCTTGTGGTCGCTTTTTGCATCCCGCGCGGCCGTAAAACCGAGCGCCTCTTTTTTCAATTGGGTCGCTCCGATATTCGAAGTCATGATGAGTACCGTATTGCGAAAATCCACCGCCCGGCCGCGGGAATCCGTCAGTCTGCCGTCTTCCAGAACTTGGAGCAGAATGTTAAAAACGTCGGGATGCGCTTTTTCTATCTCATCGAACAAAATAACGCTGTAAGGCTTGCGCCGGACTATTTCCGTAAGCTGGCCCCCGTCGTCGTGACCGATATAACCGGGGGGAGAGCCGACCATACGGGAAACAGCGTGTTTCTCCATGTACTCGGACATATCAATGCGCACAATCGCCGCCTCGCTGCCGAACATGGCTTCCGCCAAAGTCTTGGCCAGTTGGGTCTTGCCCACGCCGGTCGGCCCCAGAAAAACAAAGGAACCGATAGGCCGTTTGGGGTCTTTCAGGCCGGAGCGGGCGCGGCGGATGGCTCTGGCGACGGCGCTGACCGCCTCGTTTTGGCCGACGACGCGCTCCTCCAGGGTGTTTTCCAGCTTGAGCAGGCGGGCGCTTTCCGTTTCCTCCAAGCGGGCGACAGGTACGCCTGTCCAGCGGGAAACTATCTCGGCTATATCGCCGGGGCCGACGACAAGCTGGTCTTTTTCCCGGCTGGTTTCCCAGCCGCCGCGTAAATCGGCGATCTGAACCCGCAGCTTTTGTTCCGCGTCGCGGATGGAAGCGGCGTTTTCAAACTCCTGCCGCTTGACTGCGTCTTCCTTCTCCTTTTTCAGCCTGTCCGCTTCGTCCTCCATTTCCTTTAATCCTTCCGGCGTCGTCAGGCTTTTCATGCGCACTCTTGAGGCCGCTTCGTCGATCAGGTCGATGGCCTTGTCCGGGAGGAAACGGTCGGAAATATAGCGAATGGCCATTCGCACAGCCGCGGTGATAGCTTCGTCTGTTATTTGCACCCGGTGATGGGCCTCATAGCGGTCGCGCAAGCCGGTGAGGATGGCTATCGCCTCCCCTTCCGTCGGCTCTCCCACGTTGATCGGCTGAAAACGCCGTTCCAGCGCCGCGTCTTTTTCAATATGCTTGCGATATTCGTCCAGCGTCGTAGCGCCGACGCACTGAATTTCCCCGCGCGCCAGGGCGGGTTTGAGGATATTGGCCGCGTCGATCGCTCCTTCCGCCGCGCCGGCGCCGATTAGCGTATGCAGTTCGTCAATGAAAATAATAATGTTGTTGGCGGAGCGGATTTCTTCCAGTACACGTTTCATCCGTTCCTCAAATTCTCCCCGGTATTTCGTGCCGGCCACGATACCGGAGAGATCAAGCGCCAGCACCCGCCGATCCAGCAGAATTTCCGGCACGTCGCCGTCAATGACGCGCTGGGCCAGCCCCTCTACGATAGCGGTTTTGCCGACGCCCGGCTCGCCGATCAACACGGGATTGTTTTTGGTTCTCCGGCTCAAAACCTGGATAACCCGCTCTATTTCAGCCTGACGGCCGATTACCGGGTCAAGTTTGCGCTCCTCGGCTAAAACCGTCAGATCGCGGGCGAACTCGTTCAAAGCGGGCGTATTGCCAAAAGAAGCGGAGCGGCCGCCATAAGAGCCGGCGCCCAGCGTCGGGGGCGGTCCCTCGATTTCTCCGCCCATGATGCGCATAACCTGCTCCCACAGTTTTTCCGGGTTGATTTTTAAATCGGACAGAATACGGGCCGCCACCCCTTCTCCTTCGATCAGGACGCCGAGCAGCAAATGTTCCGTGCCGACATAATTCAACCCTTGCCGCTGCGCTTCTTCCACCGCTATCTGCACAACCCGCTTCATGCGCGGCGACGGGGCGACCGGGCCTTTATGGGCTTCGCCTTTGCCGACGATGCTCGATATCCGCTGCCTGATCTTCGCCGGCTCAGCGTTGAGGGCGCGCAGGGCCTGAGCGGCGATACATTCTCCTTCTTCCAGCAGCGCTAACAGGAGATGTTCAGTCCCAATGACTGGATGCCCCATTTTCTGGGCTATGCTTTCCGCTATGCCCACCACTTTCTGGGCGTTTTTGGTAAAATTTTCCGGCATATTATCTCCTTATTCTTCTCCGACGGCCGCGCGTAAATAATCCGCCCTGGCCACATTTAACTGTTCTTCCGTCATTTCTTCCCCGCGCCTGTACCGCAAGCCGGCCGGCAGCAGATTCAGGAGCAAAGCGGCAAAACTCTCCTCCCGCCGGGGCGGCAAAAATCCCAGGTCAACGCCAAGCCTGTCCTCGGAAACCAGGCGAAACGCTTCCTCCACCGGCATGATCCGGGCGCTGCTCAAAATGCCGCGGGCGCGCCACACCTTATCCTCAAGAACGCCGCGGTTGGCGAGCATCATTTGCCGCGCCTGATTTTCCAGTTCGCATATTTGTTCCGTCACCGCCTCGATGTTGGCCAAGGTGTCTTCCTCCGACTTGCCGAGCGTCACCTGGTTGGATATCTGGAAAATATTTCCCCAGGCTTTGGAGCCTTCGCCGTACAAGCCGCGGATGGCTAAACCGAGCGGCGCCAGGGCGCTTAACACTTGCTGCGTTTGTTTAGTCATGACCAGCGCCGGCAGATGCATCATGGCGGAAACGCGCATACCGGTGCCGACGTTCGTCGGACAGGAGGTCAAATAGCCGTACCGTTCCCGAAAAGCAAAATCAAGTTTTGCTTCCAGAGCGTCGTCCAGTTTATCCGATAATTGAAAAGCTTCCTGTAAGGCGCTGCCGGGCAAAATGACCTGCAGGCGGATATGGTCTTCCTCGTTGACCATGACCGCCAGGCGGTGTTCCGGCGAAAGAGCCACGCCCCGCCCGACGCCAAGCGACGCCAGCGCCGGGCTGATCAGATGCCGTTCCACCAGAGCTAATTTCTCCATATCGCTCACATTGCGCAAAGGCAAATACCGGAGGGAGCATCCTTCCAGATCCACCGTTTCCAGCACGGCGGCTATCTCCGTCTCGGTTTGTTCCGCCGCTTCCGGCTTCAAAGCCAGCGGAAAGGGGCGGTCGGCCAAATTGCGCGCCAGGCGCACTCTTGTGCTTAAAACGATCGGATGCCGGTTTTGCGCCGTCAGCCAATGGCTTGTCTGCGCCAATATTTCAGTTATGCTCATTCGCTCTCGCCTCCCCGCACCGCTTCCATTTCCCGGATACGATCGCGCAGCACCGCCGCTTCCTCAAACGCCTCCCGCTCCACCAGTTCCTGCAGTTCCGCCTTGAGCGATCTCATCTCGTTCTGGCGGCGGATGCAGCTGCCGCCGCGGCGGGGGACTTTGCCTACATGGCGGCTGCCGCCGTGCATACGGCGCAGCAGAAAATTCATTTGCGGCTCGAATGTTTCATAACAATGATGACAGCCCACCCGGCCCGCTTTTTGAATCTGGGCGTAAGTTAAGCCGCAAACCGGACAACGCGAGGCCGCCTGCTGGCCGACCGGCGCCCCTTTCAGGGCAAACAGCGCCTGCATGAAATCCGAGATCAGGCCGGGAAATATCTTCGCGCTATGATACTGCTGCGCGCATTCCTTGCATAAATTCATCTGGGTAGCCT
>JAIRRL010000036.1 GCA_031255985.1 Gracilibacteraceae bacterium | reverse complement strand
CGGAGCGCCAATGCGCTTCGTTTTCGCTTTTCAACTGGCAAACTCGGGTTATAAAATGTAACTGTGAATTGATAGGAGAGTTCGGTAAACGCTGTAAATATAGCGCCCCGCAAAAACTTCTTCATTTTTTTTATTTTAGCGTTTTTTCCGCGGTGATTTAATGGTATACTTATAGGGATTCAGGGATATATAGCGAAACAGGGGGCTGGAAAATGTTTGCGGATAAAGAGGAGTTCAAAAAAGAATATCTGGCGCAATGCGAGGAAGCCGGGACTGATTTTGCGGAAACCGGGCCGCATGAGCGATACGCCGTATTGGTCGCGCTTTTGCGCGAACGCCTGGGTAAAGTATGGGCTGGAACGAACAAATCTTATTCCGGCCCTGACAATAAACAGATTTACTATTTTTCCCTCGAATTTCTGATTGGCAAACTGCTCAGTTATTATCTGCTGAATCTCGGCGTCCGCGACCTGGTGCGCGAAGGGCTGAGCGATCTCGGCGTTGATTTGGACGCGCTTTGCGATTTGGAGGCGGAGGCCGGCCTCGGTAACGGCGGTCTCGGCCGCCTGGCCGCCTGTTTCCTTGATTCCATGGCTTTTCTCGGAATCGCCGGTCATGGGAACGGCATCCGCTATCGCTACGGTTTGTTTCAGCAAAAAATAGTGGACGGGTTTCAGGTTGAACTGCCGGACAACTGGCTGCGCCACGATTATCCCTGGGAGACGCGCAAGCCGGACAAATCGGTCGTTGTGCGCTATAAAGGCGATGTGGTCACGCGCTGGGACGACGACGGCAAGATGTATTACGAGCGGGAAAACTGCGAAAGCATACTCGCCGTGCCTTACGATATACCGGTGGTCAGCTACGGGCCTGACGCCAAGATCAACACCCTCCGTCTCTGGAACGCGGAACCGGTGGCGGACGATTTTGACCTCGCCTCCTTCAACCGGGGGGATTACAGCAAGGCCAACCGCGCCCGCTCGGAAGCGGAGGCCGTCTCTTATATCCTCTATCCGGAAGACAGCAACGAATCCGGCCGCGAGCTGCGCCTGAAGCAGGAATACTTCTTTGTGGCGGCCGGTCTGACCTCCATCGTCCGCCGCTACCGCAAAATCTACGGCCCCGACTGGCAAAATTTTACAACTCATGTGGCCGTGCATATCAACGACACGCATCCGGCCCTGTGCGTACCGGAACTGATGCGGATTTTTCTGGACGAGGAAAAACTGAGCTGGGACGAGGCGTGGAACATCACCGTCAACACGATTTCCTATACGAATCACACCGTGCTGCCGGAAGCGCTGGAAAAATGGCCGCTGGAAATGTTCCGGACGCTGCTGCCGCGCATTTATATGATCGTGCAGGAGATAGACCGGCGGCACCGGCTGGAGGTGGAAATCCGTTTTCCCGGTATGGCCAACGAAGCCGTGATCCAGGACGGTTACGTTCTGATGGCCAATCTGGCCGTGATCGGCAGCCACTCAGTCAACGGCGTCGCCCGTCTGCACACGAAGATTCTGCGCGAACACGTATTAAAACAGTTTAACGTTATTTTCCCCTTTAAATTTTCCAACAAAACGAACGGGGTCAGTCACCGCCGTTTTTTGCTGGAGGCGAATCCGGCTTTGGCCGCTCTGATCACGAAAACCATCGGCGACAAATGGATTACGAATCCCGGCGAACTGACGCGTCTGGCGGAGCGGGAAAACGACGCCGATTTTCTGGCCGAACTGAATGAGGTAAAATACCGGAACAAACAGCGCCTGGCGGAGTTCATCCGGGCGTCCTCCGGTTTCACGGTTGATCCGCGCTCGCTCTTTGACATCCAGGTCAAACGCATCCACGCTTACAAGCGGCAGCTGCTCAATATCTTCAAGATCGTGCATTTGTACAACCGGCTGAAAAACAACCCGAACATGGATTTGACCTCACATACTTTTCTCTTCGCCGGCAAAGCGGCGCCGGGCTATTATTACGCCAAACAGGTCATCAAGCTGGTGAACACGGCGGCGGAAAAAATCAACGCGGACAAGGACGTCAAAGGGCGCATCCGCATAGTTTTCCTGGAAAACTTCTCGGTTTCAGGTGCCCAGCTCATTTATCCCGCCGCTGACGTGAGCGAGCAGATATCCACCGCCGGCAAGGAGGCCTCCGGCACCGGCAATATGAAGTTTATGATGAACGGGGCTTTGACCCTCGGCACTTTGGACGGCGCCAACGTGGAAATCCGGGAGGCGGCCGGGGCCGGCAATACTTTTATCTTCGGCCTCAACGCCGGCCAGGTGATGGATTTTTATACGAAAGGCGGCTATTCCGCCTGGGAAATATACCATAGTCAGCCCCAAATCAAAAGAGTGACCGATCAGCTGATCGACGGGACTTTTGATGACGAGGGCGCGGATTTTCGCGTTATTTACGACAGCTTGCTGCGTGATAACGACGAGTATTTTGTATTAAAGGATTTTGCCCCCTACGTGGAAGCGGCCAGGAATCTGGGCCGCCTGTTCCGCGACCGAGAGACCTGGTCCCGGATCGCGCTGCGCAATATCGCTCAGTCCGGCGTTTTTTCCAGTGACCGGACTATTAGGGAGTACGCTGAGGATGTCTGGCGCGTGCCGATTCCGCTGGGACAGGAGCGCGGGGACTGACGCGGCGGACCGCGCGGGGGAGTTACAGATAGACATGGGAGGTGCGGCATGAAAAAGAAAGAATGGGTGGCGATGCTCCTGGCCGGCGGCCAGGGCAGCCGTTTAGGGGCGCTGACCCGGTATATAGCCAAACCGGCCGTTGTTTTCGGCGGCAAATACAGAATTATCGACTTCAGTTTGAGCAATTGCGCCAATTCCGGCATAGATACCGTGGGCGTTCTCACTCAGTATAAGCCTATGCTCCTGAATTCGTATATAGGTACGGGCATGGCCTGGGATTTGAACGAACCGGACGGCGGGGTGCATGTGCTGCCG
>JAIRRL010000163.1 GCA_031255985.1 Gracilibacteraceae bacterium | reverse complement strand
AGCCTCCTGTTTTTCTGACGCGGCCAAAGCAGGCCGCGTCATACCGATAACACTGTCCACCGGCGAGATAAAACAAATGCCGCTGTTTTTTTTGTGAAGGGACATCTCGCGGCCGATTTGACTCATCGCCTCGGAAGCGGCGGCGTGATCCGCCAGCATGATCACGATCTCCTTGCGCGAGTCGGTCAGCTCGAAAAACTCTCTCAGCTTGTTGGCCGGCAGCGTTCCGTGCCCCAAGAGAATCGTGCCGCCGCGCACGCCGTGTTTTTTGGCTAAATTGTATATTTTCGCGCCGCTGCCGTGGTTGACGATGCAGCATAATAAATCGAATTGATTCACGATTGACCCACACCGCCTTTTCGTAAGCTGAATTTGAAAATCAATCCCAGGATTTCTATGGTGATGATCGGCATCATCGCCACCATGGAAATCATGCCGAAAGCGTCCTTGAGGATATCCGCCCCGGCTGTCGCCGCCGCGACGCCTTGCGAGAAAGCCAGGATGAAGGTGGCGGTCATGGGGCCTGAGGCGACGCCGCCGGAATCAAAGCCGATACCCACGAACAATTTGGGGGTGAAAAAGGAAAGCGCTACGCAAAGGGCAAAGCCGGGCAGCAGATAATGCCAGAGCTGAATGGCCGGCGCCAAGATCCGGAGCATGGAAAGCCCGACCGCCAGGCCGACGCCGACGGCGAGGGTGATGAGGACGATGTTGCGCCGGACGTAGCCGGAAGTCACGTCCTCGATCTGCCGCATCAGCACGTAAACAGCGGGTTCGGCCATGATGGTGACAAAACCGATCACAAAACCGAGAACGACAATCAGCGGGCTCATGCTGTAACCGGCGATGACGGCGCCCAGCTTGACGCCCAACTCCATGAAGCCGATATTGACCCCGACCAGAAAGAGGATGAGACCCAGGCAATTATAAATCAGGCCGACCACCACGCGCCGCGCCTGGCGCCGGGGGAATTTGGCGGAAGTCGCCTGAAATACGGCGAAAATCACAAATAACGGCAATATGGCTATGACGGAATCCCGCCCCAGTTCCAGGATCATCGTCACCACTCCCGCGTGGGCTTCTTCGGGCAGGGAACCGGTCAGGCCGCCGATTTTTTTGAGCAGACCCAAAAGCAGCACGCCGATGATCGCGCCGGTGGAGGTAACACCCACCAGGCCGAAGCTGTCCTCCTCCGAGACGCGGGAATCTTTTTTCAAACTGGAAATACCCAAGGCGAGGGCGAGAATGAACGGCACCGTCAGCGCCCCGGTCGTGGCGCCGCTCGCGTCAAAAGAAATCGCCAGGATTTCCGGGGGGGTGAACAGGGCGATTATGAGGATGAGACCGTACAAAATCGCCAGGAGAATATGCTGGGGGAAGTTGTAGACGATGCGGATCAGCCCCAGCACCAGCATTACGGCAATGCCGGAGGATACGACCAAAAGGATCGACGCTTTGCTGATGGAACCGGACGTCACCCCTTCGATCTGGCCGGCGAGGATTTGCAGATCCGGTTCGGCGATACAGATGAAAAAACCGATCACCAGTCCGGCCAGCGCCAAAAGCCACAGGCGGTTGGCTTTGGAAAGCGCGCCGCCGATATTTGCGGCCAGCGCGGCGATGCCGATATCGACCCCCAGCAGGAACAAGGACAAGCCCGCTATGATCAGCAGGACGCCGAGCAAAAAATACAACAGCATCGCGGGCGGGAGCGGATTGCCCGCAATGTGGAAAATACAGGAAAGAACCAGCACGATCGCCGTCACCGGCGTAACCGAAAGTAAGACTTCTTTGAATTTTTCTCCTAAAACGCCCAATCGCGTCACCTCCGTGTTCGCAAGAAAACTCGCCGCTTATTCAGGGCGCTTATAGCATATCATAAGGCCAGTATTTCGGCAATGGTTTTATGCCCCTTCCAGCAGCACGGCCCGCGCCGGCGACCCTTCGCAGCCCGCAAGTTTCAGGGGGAAAGCCGCCAAAGTGTAGAGGCCGGGCGCGGCGGCGCTCAAATCCAATCCTTCCAGCAGCACGATCCCTTTCCCCAGCAAAACGGTGTGCGCTTCGGCCGGCGCCGCCGCCGGGCCGACGCTCTGGCTCTCCACCCCCAGCAGTCTAATCCCGGATTTTGCAATTGCCCGCGCCATTTCGCCGGTGATCAGGGCGTCGCCCTTGATGAGCAACCGTTCGCTCGCCAGAAAAGGAGCAAGGGAAGCCGCCCCTGCCGGTTCGCCCAGAGCCGCGACCCGGCAGGGGCCAAAGAAGACGTCGAGGGCGATTTCGTCAATTGCGGCCCCGTTTTCGATGAAATGCAGCGGCGCGTCTATATGGGTGCCGTTGTGGACGCACAGGGCGATGTCCGTCAAATTGCAGCCGTCCGCCGGGAGACGGCGGGCCGTTTTGCGGCTGGGCGGCGTGTCGCCGGGGTATACGGCGGCGGAAAAAAGTTCCCGCGTGATATCGATGATCTTCATCCGTTTGCTCCTCAATTCTGTGATAAAACCAACGTGGGCTGACACATTCCTTGAATTCTGGGTTGCGGGATTCAGCCCGCTTTGGTATGATAATATATAGCAGATCCGCAAGCGGATGGCTGCAAATGTTTTCATAATATAGGGAATTGCGTGAGGATGAGCGTGATTCCCTGTTGTTTTCGCTTCAGAAAGAAAGGAAATCGCCATGAACCGCCGGAAAGACTGGAAAGATTGGAAACGCAACGCGACATTCTTCATAGCCGGGCAGTTTTTGTCCATGTTCGGCTCCATGCTGGTGCAGCACGCCATCACCTGGCATATCACTTTGCAAACAAAATCGGGCCTGGTCATGACAGTTTTTACCTGCGCCGCCCTGCTGCCGATGGTCGTCATCTCCCCTTTCGCGGGCGTGTGGGCGGACAGATTCAACCGGAAATATTTGGTACATATTTCTGACGGAGCGATCGCCCTGGTTACTTTGATCGTCGCTATCCTGTATTTTTCCGGCGTCCAGAACATTTGGCTTTTGCTGGCGGCGGTGATGGCGCGCAGCGCGGGGCAGGGAATCCAGACGCCGGCGGCGAGCGCCCTGATTCCGCAGCTTGTGCCGCAGGAACATCTGACCCGCTTCAACGGCCTGCAAAGCGCGGGGCAGTCGCTGATCATGTTCGCCGCCCCCATGGCGAGCGGGGCGCTTCTGACTTTTCTGCCGATCGAGTACATTTTCCTGATCGATATCGTCACCGCCGTTATCGGCATCGCCCTCGTTTTCTTCTGCGTCAGGCTGTCGCATACGCCAAAAGCCGGGGCGGAGAAAGGAGGGATAAAAATTTATTTCCAGGAAATGGCAGAAGGCTTGCGCTATATCACCGGCACGGGGTGGCTGAAAACGCTGTTCATCGCCTTTGCCCTGTTTTCGGTACTGGCCTCGCCCGCGGCCATGCTCACTCCCCTGCAGGTGGCGCGTACTTTTGGCGGCGACGTTTGGCGGCTCACGGCGGTGGAAATCCTGTTCGCCCTGGGCATGACGGCAGGCGGTCTCATCATGTCCGTTTGGGGCGGTTTCAAAAACAAGACGAAAACCATGAATTTCGCTTGGCTGGCTTTCGGCGTCACCACTTTCCTGTTCGGCGTGATTCCCAATTTTTGGGCCTATCTTGGCGTCATGCTCCTGTGCGGCTGCACAGTGCCGCTGTTCAATATCGCCAGCATGACGCTCATGCAGACCAAAATCCCGCCGGAGCTAATGGGGCGGGTGTTCGGGGCCGTGACCATGTTCAGCGGTCTGGCCATGCCGGTAGGGATGGTGCTGTTCGGGCCGCTCGGCGATATCGTAAAAATCGAGTGGCTGCTCATCGTCACCGGCGTGATGCTTATTCTGGGCGGCTTCGTCATGAGCGGGCGCAAAGAACTTGCGCGGATATGCGAAGATCTGTCATAATCCATTATTTGGTTAATGGATATTTAATGAATGAATTTATTCAATGAACTTGATTTTGCTAAAGTCCGGTTCGTGCGGCTTGCCGCCGGTATTCGCGGCGTATCCCAGCAATATGGCGAGTCCGATTTCATAGCCGGGGGGAAAATCAAGCCGCTGCTTGAATTCATTGTTTTTTTCGCCCGCGAAAGAGAAAGCGGCGAGTCCGCAGATCAAATTGTTTATGCCCAGCGAGGTCGCGGCCAGGGCGATGTTTTCCGCGATGATGCCGCAGTCGAACAATTCCGCTCCGGCCGGTTCGGTTTTGCCGATGGGAATAACAATCATGCACCGGGCGTTATAAAACAGTTTGCCGCCCCTGGCCATGATATGCGCGTACAGGCCGTTATCCGGGAAAGCGGCGATGTTTTTCAGGCCCTCGGCTTCCAGGTCGTCGATGAGTTGCTTGTTTTTGACGACGATCACGCGCCATAACTGGCGGTTCATCCCGCTGGGGGCGGCCAGGCCGGCTTCCGCGATCAGTCTTAAATCCTCAGCGGCGGGGATTTGATCGGAAAATCCCCGGCAGGAATATCGGGCGCGAATGGCTTCGATTGTGTTTAGCGGCATATCGGATTATCCTCTCTTTTGCTGGATTGGGGAAAAAGCTTCGCTGGTTTATTTAACCGTATTCAGTATATCACAAAAGCCGTATGAACACTATATTGCAGGGGGATATGCCGAAAAATTTCCGGGGGACGCGGGCCGCCGAAGGCGGCGGCCCCTACAAGGGACAGGGGATGGATGCGCGAAGCCGGGGGAGGCGGGCCGCCGAGGGCGGCGGCCCCTACAGGAGACAGGGGAAGGATGCGCGGAGCCGGGGGACGTAGGCCGCCGAAGGCGGCGGCCCCCTACTTGACAAGGGCTTTGGCGCGGGTTAAAATGAATTTGTCTGTCGGCGGGAAGCGCCGCGTACGGCGGGCGTTACGGGGCCGGACGGGGGCGAACGGATTGTCCCAGCCGACCGGTTCAGTGACGGGAAGCCTTTCATCCGGCGCTTACATATGCTGCCGTACCGGGGCGGAGAATGAATATGCCTGTACGAATCCTGCTTGTCGAGGACGACGAACATATCCGCAATACCGTCAAAGCCTTTTTAACCGAGGCCGGATATAAGGTGGACGCCTGCCGGGACGGCGACGAGGCTCAGGTCAAATTTTATGAAAACCTCTATCAGCTGGTGATTCTCGACATCATGCTGCCCGGCGCGGACGGGCACGAGCTTTTGCGGGAACTGCGCAAACTGAACAACACCCCGGTTCTGATGATGACCGCCCTGGCCGACGACGAAAACCAGATCAGAGCCTTTGACGCGGAAGCGGACGATTACGTGATAAAACCGTTCAAGATACAGTTGCTGCTGAAACGGGCGGAAGCCCTGCTCCGGCGGAGCGGCGCCCTGGCCAGGGAAATCCGCGGCGGCAAACTGACCGTGCGGCCGGAAGAATTCAAGGCGGTCTACGACGGCCAAGAGCTGTTTCTGACGCTCAAAGAATTTGAAATCCTCCTTCTCCTGGCCCAGAACAAAGGGAGAACTCTGTCCCACGAAACCATCCTCTCCCGCGTCTGGGGCTATGATTTTGACGGCGACGGCGGAACCGTGCATACTCATATCAAAAATCTGCGGGCCAAGCTGCCGGAGAACATCATCAGGACGGTGCGCGGCGTCGGCTACCGGCTGGAGGGCGGCGAGGAATGAAAAAAAGAGGAATTTTCGTCAAAGTATTCGTTTACACAACGCTGTTTTCCGCCTTGCTCGTCGGCGCGGCAACGTTCATCCTGCTCCAGCAGCTCCTGACTTTCCGCTCGCAGCTGCGGCTTCAGTCCATCGTCGATTCCTACAACGTCTCCTTTGAGCAGGGCGAAACCGAAGCGCAGGCCCTGAGACTGTTCGATCTCAATCAGTCCTTCCCCTTTTATATTATGGATAAAAATGGAAATATAGTCTATGAAACTAACGACGCCAGCCAGGCCGGCATTTCCCTTGCCCAACCTCCCCGCGCCTCCAGCTCAACCATCGTGATCAGGCTTGACCGGGGCTATGAGCTTTACGCGCTTGCAAACGACGTTTTGGCCGGAAACTACGGCAAATGGGCGGCGCAGGCGGCTCTGACCGCGGCGGCCATGCTCGCCGCCTGTATCATAGGCTCGTTTGTTTTTGCCCGCCTGATGACGAAACCGATAAACGCCCTGGTGGACAATACGAAAAGAATGGCCCGGCTCGAAGAAGTCCCGCCCATGCCGGAGCGCAAGGACGAGCTGGGCGACCTGGCCCGCGACGTTCACTCCATGTATGTTAATCTGAAAGAAACCATCTCCGAATTGGAGAGGGAGATTTTGCGGGCGCGCGAGTTGGAGGAAGCGCGGCGGTATTTCTTTTCCGCGGCTTCTCATGACTTAAAAACGCCTGTCGCGGCGACCAGCGCTCTCCTGGAAAGCATGCTCGCGAACATAGGCGATTACAAGGATCATCCCAAATACCTGCGCGAATGTCTGAAAATGATGGACTCCCAGAGCAGAATGATCTCCGAAATATTGGAAATCGTCAGCCTGGACGAGGGCAAATTGGTTTTAGTCCCGGCAGAACTGGATATCGGGCGGACAGTCGCCGGCGTCGTCGCTGATTTTCAGCCGTTGTCGGAAGCTAACAGGCTGCGCGTCGTCACGGATATTCCCGGCGGCCTGACTTGTTTCGCCGACCCGAAAGCCCTTGGGAAAGCGCTTGCCAGCGTCATGCTGAACGCGGTGCAAAACACGCCGGCCGGCGGCGAGATCCGGATATGGTGCGAAGACGCCGCCCTGGCCGAACGGCGGCGTCTTTGCCTTTTGAATACCGGGGCAAAAATTGACGAAGCAGTGCTGCCAAAGCTGTTCGACCCGTTCTTTCGCATGGATAAAGCCCGCAGCCGCCAAAGCGGCCGCAGCGGTCTGGGACTGGCCATCGTGCGGAAAACGCTGGAGGCAATGCAAGTCGATTTCGCCCTGGAAAACGCCCCGGACGGAGTTTTGTTCTGGATGGAATTACGGGGCGGAAACGATGAGTGACGGCAATTGGAACAACTGGATTGGGTCAATCCTCTTTGGAATGGCTTGATAAAAAAATCCCCGCTCTGAACGGCGGCAGCCCAAAAAATTGTTTGAAAACTGAAGAGGGTTTAAGCAAACTCAAAGAGTGTTTGGAAAAGAGGTCCGAGTGGTGTATGTGAAAACCGGCTGGAAATGCGGCTGCGCCTGCTTCACCGGGGTCCCGCTGATTGGGGCGTCCACAAACTTTGAACTTTTTTGTTTTTGCATCTATGGAAATCAATAAAATTTTTATTGATTTCCATAGCCCGGCAATGGTATCTTTGTGTTATAATTTGAGCAATAGTCTGTTTTCAAAAAAGGAGGAAAAATTCAAGATCATGCAAAAGAAAAAGTGGGCCGTCATTCTTTCCTTGCTGCTGATTCTGCAGCCGCTGCCGGCGCTGCTCGCGGCAGATACGGTCGCCGACAGGCTGGCCGGAGCGAACCGCTACGAAACGGCGGTCAGTATTTCTCAAGCCGGCTGGCAGTCGGCGGAAAACGTCATT
>JAIRRL010000082.1 GCA_031255985.1 Gracilibacteraceae bacterium | reverse complement strand
AGATCCGGAAGAACAGAGCGGTTACGATCAAAGACACGATGCCGGCGCCGATGTCCACCAGCATGACGTTGCCCGCCTCGGCCATACTGAACTGGGTGATGGCGAAGGAGAGACCGCAGACCAAGCAGCCCGGCAGCACTTCGATCACGTCGGACAGCTTGCCTTTATCCATAACGACGAGGGTAGCGACCAGCCAGATCGGGATAATAACGGAAAAAAACGGTAATTGATGGCCGGCCATTCTGGTGATCAGTTCTTCCGGGATGCCGCTGGCGCCGGCCAGCGTGATGATCGGCGTTCCCACGGCCCCCCAGGCCACAGGCGCTGTGTTAGCGATCAGGCAGATAACAGCCGCCGTAATGGGGCGGAAGCCGAGACCGCACATGATGGCGCCGGACACGGCGACCGGCGTGCCGAAGCCGCAGGCCCCCTCGATGAAGGCGCCGAAGGAAAAGGCGATCAGGAGGGCTTGCAGCCGGCGGTCAGGCGTCAGCCCGGCGACGGAATCCCTGAGGATCTCAAATTTGCCGGTGATAAGGGTAGTATTGTAGAGAAAAATTGCGCCGAACACAATCCAGCCGATGGAAAATACGCCGTATAACACGCCGTAAACAAAAGCTGAACCCACCGCGAGGGCAGGCATTTTACAAATAAACAGGGCGATGACTATGGCCACCAGGGCGGCGGCGATAGCGGCGTAAGGGGCGAAGATGCCCAGTTCGGTTTTTCCCGTTTTCTTATTTTTATGGGGATGGATGGCCAGCAAATACAGCAGCACCAGCACCGGCAAAGCCGCGACTATAGTGGAAAGCGCCGCATTGCCGAATGGATCGTATGCCTGGATATAGTCCACGGCCTTGAGGTTAGCCGTCACCGTCACAGGCCCGTCCGGCATGACAAAAGTGGCCGTCGTCCGGTCTTTGCTGCTGAAACTCAGGCTTGGGTCGGCGCTCCATGTGATATAGTTTTTTTCTTCCAGCGAAAGATCAGCCGTCACCGTCACAATGTCGCCGGGTTTGTACTGTCCCGCGCCTGCGGCGCCGGGGCCGGCGTTGACTGTAACAGTGTATTCTTGCGACGGCGGTGAAATTTCGGCGGCGGAGACCGCAACCGCAAACAAAGGTAAGCAAAAAATAACCGCACACAATAGAATGGGAACAATCCGTTTTTTCAACGCTAATTCCTCCTTGATTAATTCGGTTCTTGGCTGTGAGCGCCAGTCAACTGTCAGCGTTCCTCCCTCTCACCTCCTCTCGCATTATCTCGCCCGTCTCGCCTCGCCTCGCCTCATCTCGCATCGTCTAGCATCGTCTCGCATCGTCTAGCATCGTCTCGCATCGTCTAGCATCGTCTAGCATCGTCTCGCCTCCGCGGCTAAAATTGCCGCGGCAGCCGGGCCGGCGGCTCTCCCGGCGCTGTCTTCCGGGCGGCCTGCTTCGTCGCGAACCCGCCGGGCGCGCCGCTGTTTTTCTGTCACACCTCCTCTCTGCCGTCGAAATCACTGTCAAAAGGTGTACTTTTTGATGAATTCGGTATGCTGCGCAACACTCAACCCAAAAAAGGAATACAATCTTCAAAATTTCCTGAAAACAAAAAAAAGACTTGAAAACCGGAGGGGGTTGTGGTAAAATACACAAACATACGGACGCTCGCGCCCACATCCGCTGAATCACCAGCGGCTGTCAAAAGGCACACCTTTTGATAGCCGCTTATGTTTTGACGCGCGTCCGCAGTTCCCGCAAACGCCTGTAAAACGTGGCTTCTTTCAGCCCGCTCCGCTCCAGGATTTTCGCGTTGGTGATTTTTCCGCGCTCCCAGGCGCGGACGAGGGCGGGAAAATTGCGCGGCGGTTTTTTGACGGGCCGGCCGAACCGCACCCCCCGCGCTTTTGCCGCCGCGATGCCCTCCGCCTGCCTTTTCCGTATGCTCTCGCGCTCGGATTGCGCGACAAACGAGAGGATTTGCAGCACCAAATCCGCGATGAACGTTCCCAGCAAATCCTTGCCGTTCCGGGTGTCAAGCAGGGGCATGTCGATCACGGCAATGTCAACGCCGCGTTCTTTGGTGAGGGCCCGCCATTGGCTCTGGATTTCGTCATAGTTGCGCCCCAGGCGGTCAATACTCTTGATATAGAGCGTATCGCCCGGCTGCAGCGTTTTGATCAGGGCCTGGTACTGCGGCCGCTCAAAGTTTTTGCCGCTCTGTTTGTCCGTGAAAATCTGCGGCGGCGGGATTTCCAGCGCCGCCATCGCGATCAGCTGCCTGTCCTCATTCTGATCATGCGACGATACGCGGACATAGCCATAGACAGCCATAGCCGCATCACTCCTTTCCTTAAATTAAGCCTCCTTAAATTAAGGGCGCGCAGGAGCGGCGATGTCAATTGATTTTGGCCCGCTTGGCTGAAAATATTTTTCGCGCCTGTAACGCATATAACCTGTAACGAATTAGAAATGCGCGGCATAGACATGATATTATAGAGAAGCCGGGCGGAATTGAAAAAAATAAAACCGGCGCCGGCTAAAATGGATAAAGCGGATAAAGCAGTGAAAGCGGTGAAAGCGGAAGCGCCGGAATCGAGACCTCGGGCGACATATATGTACATATATAGTAAAAATTAGTCATTGACAAACAGATTTTCTATGGTAAAATATACTTTCGTGGGAACGGCGCAACGCGCTCCCGCCGCAATGGGTAGGTGGCCGAGTGGTTAAAGGCGGCAGACTGTAAATCTGTTCCGAAAGGTACGGTGGTTCGAATCCACCCCTGCCCACCAATATTTTGTTTATCAGCGGCCGACAGTCAAGCGCCGGCTTTTCTTTTTGGCCTTACTACTGATAAGATTGTCATCACGCTCAAAAGCAGAATTTGCCCGATCATAAACACGAAAAACATTTGTCCGTCGCTCATTGTTAAAACAGCTATCTCCCCGCTGTTTATTTTCTCAATCACAGCGATAACTTGTCCTATTCCGCCCGCTCCGGTACATATTATGACAAAAACAGCCAATATCCATTTGGTAAGCACCCACTTATGTTTTATGAAGCCGTATGAACTGAATATTCCGTAAATCAATCCCTGAATCCCGCATACCACAGAGAAGGGCATGATCAGTTTTTGATACAGAAAAGGTATTATTTCAATGAGTTTTATCGCGGCGTCTTTTTCTAAATTATTGCCAAAACAATACAAACCGTACACAAAAATACAACATACGCCCCCAAACCATATTTGGGCGCAAAAAACATGAATCACCCTCATTAATTTCATATATTTTCCAGCGAGTTTTTTCAACTTTTCCTCTGTATGTATTTTTTCCGCTGACTATTCAAGGGTCTAAGCTGGAATTTCTGGCGTTTTTGCCCATTTTAGACATCCCCATCCAAGCCGTATTCTATACAGGTTTTCAAGGAATCATGATGTTGTGTCCGCCGAATATAATTATTACATTTCCAAGGTCGGGCCGTCAGATTGTGTTTGTTCCT
>JAIRRL010000011.1 GCA_031255985.1 Gracilibacteraceae bacterium | reverse complement strand
ACGCCGCTGCGCAGATCCAGCCACTGACGCCGCTCCGTCCGGTAGTTTTCCGTCCGGCTGCTCAAAGTATTGCCGATCAGCTGGAACAGGGCCGCGGCCGCCGCCTGCGCCAGCGCCGCTTTTTCCCCCGCCGCCGCCGCCGGAGGAACAGAGCTTAATTCATAATAATTGCGATGGTAAAATATATCGTCGCCGGCCGCAGCCGAGACTTGGCGGCGGTATTCGTTCAGGATCAGCGTCTCCGCCCTCCGCCCGTATTCGGCCAGCCGCGTTTCCCTCTCGCTCAGACTGGTATAATTCTCGACGGCAGCCCTGGCTAACTCAGTCAAAGCCATGACGGTTCCGGCCGTGTCCAGGCGGCGAAAAATCTCGTTATGCAGATAATACTCCCCGCCCCGCCCCTGGAGCGCCTCCCCGCCGGCCGGGGCGGAGGCTGTTGCCCCCCGCCGCTCCCGCCCCGGCGGCGCCGCCGCCGCTTCCCGCCGGACGGTCAGGTTTTCCCGGTAAAGCCGGATCAACTCGCGGGTATTGAGGGTTTCGGCCCGCAAAGCCCTGACCTGTTCCATGAACAGGGACGTGTTTTCGACCCCCAGTTTGCGCAGGGCCATATCGATATAGACCGTGTCCTGATAGCTTGGAGCGCTTTTATCCTCAAGCAGGATGCGGTTGACGATATTATTGGCGATGTCAATAACCATATTATGGGTATTGCGGCTGTTCTGCTCCACAACCAAGTTGAAGGTTTCGCCGGCCGCCGCCGGCGTCTCCGGCGGGTTGACCAGCAAAAAGAGCAAGACTTCGGGCGTGAAAGCCGCCGCCATGATCAGGTAATTCGCCTTGATTTTTTCAGCGAAAGCCGCCGATACGGTCAAAGTTTGTCGCGCCGCGGTCAGCGCCGGCGGCGGGCCAATAGTCAGCACGCAAACAGTCCTCCCTTGTCAAACAAAAGCCAAATCCACGCAGACCAGCTCCCGGTAAGCGATTGTGACCACGTCGGTCAGCAAACCGGAATGTTCGGCGTTCAGTTCGCCGTAAACTTTTTTCGTGACCGTGCAGCCGGAGAAGGTGTAGGTGCGCGTCGATTTGGCAAAATCGTCCGCTTGCCGGCTGACGAGCAAAATCAGCGGCAGGAGCAGATCAGCCCCCAAAGGCAGGGGATCGATATAATCCGTCCCGGCGTAACGCTCCACTTCCAGGTAAAAAGGCTTGCTGATCGGTTTGCGCAGCATGTGGACATAATCGTTCAGGCCGCCTTCCTGATACAGCTCGTATTCCATTTCCCGCGTGAAAGCGCGGACGTTTTTGCAGGGCAGATCGTAGAGCGCCTCCACCCGCAGCATGAAATTGAAATTGACCAGCGGTTTGGCGCCGCGGTTCAGCACCACTATGTTCTGGTCGTCATGCCCGCCGCCGGCCTTACTCTTTTCGTCGGCCATGCTTTTTCACATCCCGTCAGTAGGGGCGCGGCGTCCGCCCCATTTCCAAAATACTCTTTTCCTTTTGGCGCGAGGGAGTCAGGCCGGCGTTGATCTCCGATATTTCCTGACACCAGCGGCGGCGGTCGTTATGGGTCAGCGACTGCACGTCCTCCCGTCCCCAATGGAAATAATAGGAAATAAACGCCATTTCCCGGTACATCGCCGCTTCCGGGTACAACGTTATCCCTCGCGCGTAAAATTTAGCGGCGCCCGCACCGTTTTGCCGCATTCCGGGCAAACCACGGTCATGGTCGGCGGCTCGATATTGTTGATCCTCTGATACATATCCTGCAAAAAAGCCAGATCAGCGGTAAAAAAACGCTCGATCACCGCCGGGGCCAAGCTTTCCATTCCTTCGATCTCCGTGACGACTCTGGAGAGAATAACTATGGTCAGATAGGCCGGATTGGATATCACCCGCGGATCGCGGGTCGCGTGAATCTCGTCCCCGGCCGTCGCCAGGCGCATTTTGCCCCGGCGGTGTACCTGCCCCCCGGAATCCACATAGCCTCGCGGCAGTTCAAAATCATAAACGGTTTCGATCGACATGCTGCCCTCTCATACCGCGCGGGCGGAAGGAAGCGGTTCCGTTCCGCCCGCCGCGATAAACATCAGTTCGGGATGGTCAATTCTTCGTAGGCTATCTCCACCGACTCTATCGCCACTTCGCTGGTACTGGCGTTCAGGTCGGGGCCGGTGTATTTTGCCACCCAGGCGTCCTGGAGAATCCAGATCACCGGGCCGGAGGTCGTCGTCACCACTGTGCCGGGCGCGCCGGCGGTGATGTCGATCAGTTCTATCGTAACATTGTGGCGCGGGGTGCCCCGTTCCCGCCGCTCGCTCACGCAGGCGATCACCCAGTCCTTGAAAGCCTGGGAACGGGTGTAGCCCATCTTCAAGGTCAAATTTCCATGTTTTACCAGTCCTTGAATCTTGACCGGCGCCAGGCTGTTGGCGTTGCCCTGCCGGAACTCGATGACGTCAACCGAGGCGTCAACGCCCGTGACTTCGTTAAAAGCGGCCACGCCGCTGATGCTGTCCACCGTGACCAGAAAATTCATCTTGGTCAGCGGATAATACAAAGATACAGAGTTTTGTGGTTGGCCTTCGTCTGCCATCTGGATAACCTCCCGTCAATAATTTTTTCAATAAAGCCGCCCGCCGCCGCGATTATTCGCGCCGCCGGGATTATTCGCCTTCGGCCGCTTCCGCTTCCGAGGTGAACTGCGTCAGGCGGAAAATCACGAACTCCGCCGGCCGGGACGGCGCAATGCCGATATTGCAGATCAGGCGGCCGTTCAGAATATCGTCCTGACTCATCGTCGTCGGCCCGATCTCGACAAAATACGCCTCGGCCGAACCGGCGCCGGCCAGCATCCCGCTGCGGTAAAGCGTCTCCAGGAAAGAACTCACCGTCAACTGCACCCGCGCCCAGAGCGAAGTATTGTTCGGCTCAAACACCACCCAGTTGGTGGCGAGTTTGATGCTTTGCTCCACGAAAATGAACAGGCGGCGGACGTTAACATACTTGAAAGCGGAATTGGAACTCGCGGTGCGCGCCCCCCAGACGCGGATGCCCTGGCCGGGTAAAGCCCTGATCAGATTGACCCCGGCGGGATTGAGAATGTCCTGTTCCCCCGCCGTATAGGCGACCGAGAGGCCGGTGCAGGCGACGGTTTCGTTGGCCGGGGCCTTGTGGACGCCGCGGCTTACGTCCGTGCGGGAAAAAACGCCGGCCACCGCGCCGCTCGGCGGCATAAAAACGGTTCGCTTGGCCTCGCGCTCAAACACCTGGATCCAGGGATGATAAAAAGCGGCGTAGGTGCTGTCGAGCAAATTGCGGGATTCAATGATGTCGCCGGTTTTCACCAGTTCCTTCGGTATATCAAGGATGGCGAAGCAGCTTTTTTCCCGCTCGCAAAAAGCCGCCAGCGAGACCACGACCTCCGGAACCGTGACGCCCGGCGCCGCGATCAGACTGACGTCGTTATTGCCGATGAAAGCTTGCAGACCGGTTCTCTGCCCCGGCCCCCCGTCCGCGCCGATAAAAGTGCCGGCGTTGACTTCGGTGAGCGTGCCGTCGCTGCCTCCGGCAAAACTGATCACGCCTTTTACCGCCCCGGCCCCGAAAATGGCGCTGACCGGGCTGGCGGTTTCAGCAAAGGGATCGAGGGTGGCGACGATCAAGGAACTGGCCGCCAGTCTCTTGCCGAGATAGGCCGAAGAGGCCTCGTTCAGCGTTACGCCCGTATAGTTTTCCACCTCGGCGCCGCTGCGCACGGTCACGTCCATTTCCACGGAGTAGACCAGATATTTGGGGATGATCGCGGTATCGACGGGGCTTTGGCCGAACGGGGCCTCAAAAGTCAGCACGTTTTCCGATATGGCGATGATCCGGTTGACCTCGCCGGCGAACTCCACGATGTCCCCTTCCCGGAAACCGGCCGCGGATTTGGCCGTGAAAACGGTCTCGCTTTCGGCGGCGATCAATTGCAATTTGCGCTTATTGGTCGCGATAAAACTGACTGTGATCTTATTGCCCCATTTTCCTTCGTTTGCCGCCCGCAGATGCAGGATCCCCTGCGAGGCGGCGGCGGTTTTGGCGTCTTCCGGTATAACGCGGCTGATGAAGCAGCGGGTGCCGCCGTTGACAAAAAACTGTTCCACCGCCAGCGGCAGATAGCGCAGTTCGCCGTGGGTGTGTTCCGGCAGATAAGAGCCGTACTGACGCGTAAAATCGGCAAAATTGGTGACAAGTGACGGCGCCCCAACCGTCGGGCCTTTGGCCGTCAGGCCGATAAAACCCGCCGTACTCGTTCCGACCCCCTCTATTGATCGGGGCGAGGAGTCATATTCTTCCACATATACGCCCGGAGAAAGATATTCTGGCATAATTATTGCGGTTCAGGCCGGCGGCCTGAGCCATCCTCCCTTCATAGCAGCTGACATTCGATACTCAATACATAACCTTGGTCTGACCGGGAGAAACGACGCTGATTAAACCGCCGTAGGAACACAGCAGCTTCGCTTCGCTGGACAATCCCGGCGTACCGGCGATCTGAGGGGCCCGGCTGCCCAGCCAGGTTCCCACCGGCGCCGGGATGCAGGGCTGCGGCGTCAGCACTCCCAGCGCCGCCGCCGTGGCGGCGGCGACCGCCGGGTTGCTCACGGTCGTACAAAGCCCGCAGGGCGTTATGGCGGCCATCGGCGCCACGTCACTGATGACGGCCGCCGGCGCCCCCCCCGCCAGAACCTTCGCTTGCGCCGCTTTCAACACGCCGGGCACGGTCCCGAACGTACAGACGTAAGTCGCGCCGGTGACTACGGCAATCCCCATGCTTTCCTCCTTTCATTCCTGCTGTACCGCGCGCAGGAACTCGTCCTGATCCCACGCGGCCGGTTTATTGAAATCCACCAAAGTGAATTTATCCGCTTCCCGCCAGCGGCAACGCACGATCCAGCGGCCGCCGGCCGCGGTTTTCCGCATCCGGAGGATATAATCCCCCTCCGGGCCGGTCACGCCGGCGACGACGGGGGCCAGCGGCAGATTGACGGCGTTTTTAAGCGTCAGGGGCCGGTCGATGATCAAGGTTTCCCCCGCCCGCCCCGTCACGGCGAAGGGAATATAACGGGTTTCATCGGTTAGGACGAGAGCGTAGAGCGCCCGTTCAAACTCCTGCCGGTGCGGGTTGAAAACGGTGAGACGGCGGCGGCGGGGATCATAGCTCTTGACCTGACAGGCGCCGCCCGTCGCCGCCACCGCGTCTATGCCGGTAAGCTCCGGCAGCCGTCCCGTCAAACTGTGGTACAGGGCCGCCGTCCCCGGATCCGGCGCCGGCGTCAGCTCCAGGCGCAAATCGGGCGGACTGACGCCCGGCGCTTCCAGGCGGACGCGGCGGCAAACCGGTATATAACCGCGAGCCCGGACTTCCAGGCTGTAATCCCCCAGCAGGAGATCCGGATCCGTGAAGATAAAATAACCGTTCGCTTTGCGCCGCGGGAGTTGTTCCTTCCCGTCCACCCAAAAACTCACGTTGTTTTCCACCTCGCGCCCGTCGGCGGCGTCCGCCAGGCGCAAGGCCAGCGCCAATTGATGTTTGATCACAGCCGGCATGATTTTACCTCCCTGCCCCCGCTAATCCAGGCTCTCGCCGCGCGCGGCCAAAGTGAAGACGGCCTCGCGCACCGGCACGGTTTCCACAACGATTTCGCTGGAGAGGAAAACCGGCGCCGCCTTATAAAAAAGGCTGATCTGATACGGTTTATTGATGGCCGACCAGACGCGCACTTTTTCCTCCAAGGCGATCTTGGCCGGCGCCAGGATGACCGGCGCCTCCTCGTATTCCAGCCAGGTCTGCAAAGTATTGGGGGAGATTGAGTTGCTGTCGTTTAGGATCTGGGCGGCCCGGCCGATGATTTTTTGAATATCGTGCGCTTTCAGGCCCATTTGGGAGGAACCGTTGATAAAAAGCATGTAGAACAGGCTGTAGGGCCTGGGGGCTTTTTTCAGGCGCATCCGCCCCGTCCGCATCGGGCCGGAGGCTATTTCCCCCTCCTCGCGGATATCATACAGGTAGAGGCCGAGGATATAGTCCACGTCCTGCTCCGCCGGCGAGGATACGTCGATATTGTTCGGCGAGGGGATCGGTTCGGGACACATCCGCTCCCGCAGCATCCTGACGATATAGGCGCTTATGTCCGAAATGATCGAGTAATCAGCCAAAATCCGTTTCCTTTCCGGCCGCCGCTCAGACAGCTCCGGCGGCGGTGAGCAGGCGGCTCAAGAGTTCGGCGGCGAGATTATCGGCGGCGGCGCTGACCAGGAGGGCGTAATCCGTACCCGGCACCGGCTCGCTCCGCAGGCCGAAAAGTTCAAAAACATAGTCTTCGGGCAAATACAATTCACTCAGATATTTGGCGGGAAAAGTCATATAGGCCAAATCATCCCCGTCCCGGCCCCTGACGACTTCCGTCGAGTAGACGGTGAAAAAATAGTAGTCGCCGCCGCGGGCCAGGGCGCCGCCGTTCAGATTGGCGTTCCAGACATAGCGCATCTTCATCTGGGCGGCGACGGCGCGGGCCGGGATATAGCGGCGGCCGTCCTCGCTCAAATCACGGAAAATCAGCGGATTACCGGCCTCGGCCTGCCGCTGGGCTTCCCCGCGCGCCGCCCCGGCCAAATCTTCCGCCGCCAAAGTAGCGGCCGCGGCCGCCAAAGCCTGGATCCGCACGGCGTTTTGTTCATCGGCGTTCAAGGCCGCGGCCTGAGCCGCGCCCGTCTCGCCGCCGCTCAGGCCGCCGGCGTCAAAGAGCCGCGTCCCGGCGCTGTCGCCGCTGAAAAACATATCGGCGGCGGCCGCGGCCGCGGCGGCCGGCAGGCCGCCCGTCGCCGCCTGATTATAGGCGTCGCGGTTATCCATGATCAAAGCTTCCGTCGCAGCGATGGCGGCGGCAAAATCCCGCCGCCCCTCCAAATCCCGCTGCCGCGTCATAGCCGCCCGCAAATCCTCCAGCATGGGAAAAACAGCGGCGTAATTGGCCGGCAGCATAGCCCCCAGCCCTTCGACGGCGGCGAGCAGATCGCTCATACTGCCCCCGTTCGCCCCCGTCCCGCCGGCCCCGGCGGCGCTCAGTTCGCTGATCAGATCCTTGGCCGCCGCCGTCGCCGCCGCCGCGGCGGTCGCCGCCGCGCCGCCGGGTCCGCCGCCGCCCGGCATATTCGCCCATTGGTCGTCGATGCCCGCTATCCGGCCCTGGATCGCCTGGGCGGCCGTCAGATCATCGTTATCCAGCGCCGAGAGCAGCTCCGTCCGCAGGCCGTCTTTCTCCGCCTGAAGCCGGTCCGCCTCGCCGCCGCCCAGGCGCAGTTCCGCCGCCCGCCGCGCTGTGGTCAGAAAATAGATATGCGCGTCCAAAGAAGCGCCGGCGACCTCGGCAAAAGCGTCCGCCGGAATCGCCGCCCCGTATTCGTCCGTTTGGGCCAGGCGGCCGTCCAAAAAGGCCAGCCCGCCCTCGCCGTCCAGGCGCGTCACGGCGGCCTCAAGCAAAAACTCCAGTTCGCTTTGGCTGACGGTCATGTTGTTGCGCGCCCTTTGCTTTATGCTGTTGAGCAAAACCGCGGCTGAATTCTGAGCGACGGCGGCGGCGTATTCCGCGTTTTCCCCTCCGGCCAGCGCCGCCCGGTAAGCCGTGGTCGCCGCCGGCAACAACTGCCCGGTCAGCAGCGCCAATTCGCCCGCCTGATCCGCGACCTGGCTGTTTTGGATATTGTCGAGCATGATGAGCCGGGCCGTATCCACGTCGCAGTCGTCGTGGCGGCCGGCGGCCGCGGAGGCGATCAGGCTGAGACGCGCCGCGTAGCGGGCCTCGGCCAGTATCGTCGTCCCGGCCGCCAGCATTTTGCCGCTATGCTCATTATAGGAAGCGGTCACATTCGTGAGACTGTCGTTGACCGCCGCCATCAGATCGGGGTCGCCGCCGCTTTGGCTGCTGTCGTCCTCATCGTCGTCATCGTCGTCCTCCGGGGGATCCGTCACGCTCCGCAATGAAATGGCAAGATTTTCCAGCGAGACGTCCAAAATGCTCATCACCTCCGCCCGTCTGGAGGCGTCAACGGCCGCCATAACGCTCCGCACCGCCTCGACGGCGGCCGCGTCCGCGTCGTTGCCGGTCAGCACGGTCAGATAGGAGTTTAGAGCGCTCAGATTGGCGTCGGCGGTCTGGGTGACGTCGTTATGCACGGACGTCTGGAAAAAAGCGGCGGTCAAGGCGATGTTTTTCTGGCCGTAATCGCTGTCGCTCTGCAATTCCCGCGTCAGATCGTACTGGATCTTGAGCGGCAGCAGCTCCACCGTCGACTCCAGCTCGTAGGGCGAGTAAATATCGAAGATATTGACCGGAGCGCCCGTGCGCAGATCATAGGTGACGCCGTCCGATTTGGTGTGGTGAGTCAGGAACAGAGCGGCGATCTCGGCGGCGGCGGCCGGGACGCCGGCGGTCGTGATATCGGTCAGGGCGGAAGCGGCGGAAATATTGAACCAGGCGCCGCTGGCCAGTTCGCTTTTATAATAGACGCCGTCCTGGCCCGAATCTTCCGCCGACTGCCGCGCCGTGTCGTACAAAGTATCGGTCAGGGCGCTGAGATGGATCAGATGCGAACCGATAATCAAAGTCGAGTCTTCAATCGCGGCGGGGTCGATATGGACGGCCTCGTCCTCGTTCCACACGGCGCTTGAGGGCGTGACGCTCAAAAGCAGCAGACAGGCGGCGGCCAGGGCTAAGGTTGCGGCCTTCCGGAGTTTAGGGTTTGTCAACGGCTGATTCCTCCTTTCCTTGTCAGTCATGGCCCGGCGGCCAGACTCAGCGTCTCAGGGCATCAGTCATGGCTCGGCGGCCAGACTCAGCGTCTCAGGCACGAAACGCGCCGTATAAAGCAGCGTCCCGTTCCCGCCGTAAAATTCCACCTGGACGGTGGAGAGATCCGACAGCAAAGCCAGGTAGCGGAACGGCCGGCTGACCGGGATCGGCGTCTCGGAAAGCAAACCTGTGCCGTCCACCGTCAGGCGGTAGGAGACGGCCTCCGCCTCCAGCGGCTTCAAGCTTATTTCCATGCCGGCGACGCCGCCGGCGCTCCGCTCCGCCCGCACGGAATAAGTCCCGACCACGCGCGGCGCCGGCGGGGCGGGAACCGCCCGGCCGCCTATCGGCAGCACGTCGCTCGGCACGGTCGTATCTATTTCACACTCGCCGGCGAATTCGCCCGCGTAAAACAGCCTGACGGTCAGGCGTTTGCTCTCGCCGTAATCAAGAACCAGATGGCGCAGTTCCTTGGCGATAGGCGTCCGGTCGCCGATCCGCGTCCCTTCGTAGAGGATTTCAAACTCATCGACAGCCGGCTCATAGCCGGCGGGAATCCGGAGACCGAAGACAAAAACCATGTCTTCCACATTTTGGCGGATATAATAAGTGGGGTAATCAAGCCACTCGCCTTCCCCCAGACCGCCGATCCCGGCGCTGCCGTCGTCTCCGCCCTCGCCCTCCTCCGCCCAGCTGAGACCGCTCTGCCCCAGCCCGGCGCCGTAATCCGCCGCCGCCGTCAGCCGGCCGGCGGCGCCGCAGGTCAGGCGGTCAAAATCTATGAGCAATTCATTGTAAGCGGCCAGGAGTTCGAGCGCTTCCACCTGCATTTCCTCATAATCCGCCTGTTTGTCCTGCACCTCGGAAAAATCCGCCTTGCCCTGCCGGTTCAATTCCACCAGGCGTTTCAGATCCGAATTCGCCTCCTGCGCGGCCGCCAGCAGCGATTCGACGGAATTTTTGGCCGTCACCAAGGTTTCGTAGGAGGTCTCTATTTGCCTGCGCAGAGCCCGCTCGGCCGCCTCCCGCTCCCGCCGCGCCCCCAGATAATCAAGGGCGCCCGTATAGAGAGCGTACATTTCGTCCTGGATATAACGCGTACCGTCGATCTGGCCTTTCAGCCACTCGCGGGAGAAGGTAAAAAACAAAATCCGTTTTCTGCCGTTCCAGGGAGCGTCAAAATTGCGCGTCATGGCGTCATAGGCCATCCGGAAAGCGGCGTTGTCAATATCCCCGCCGCTCCGGGCCTGGCTCAAAAACGGGGCGATCGCGTTGATCCGGCCCCCATACTGGCTGCGGAACAAAGACTCGTAGCTGTCCAGACTGATGCGGGCTATGGCCTCCGCCATGCGGGCGGCGAAATACACGTGATCGTTCTCCAAAGTATAATCAGTCAGGCCGTCCAGCTGGGCGCGCGTTATATTCATGATTCGGAGCGGATTTTTGAAAATATAGCCCGTGCTTACATCCAGGCGGATCCGATCGCTCAGCGCCTTCTTATCATTTTCAAACCGGCGCATGGTCAAAGACAGTTCCGCCGTCAGCGCCTTGACGGCCGAAGCTCCGGTGTCTATATCCGCCTGTCTGGCCTCCCCGGTCAGCAGCCGCGCCTCGTTGCGGGCCAAAGACTGCCGGGCCGCCGCCAGTCTTTTTTCTGTAAAAGCGACTTGCTCCTGCCCGATATAAACGTCCGCGAACAATTGGGCCGTCTGGCGCTTGACCTCAAACACCGTATCGTCTTTCTCGTGCTGGAGCGTGCTGATCTCGATTTGCAGCGTCAGCGGCGTCGCCGAAAGATCGTATTCCAGCACCAGATCCAGCGGTTCCGGAAATTTGAAACTGAGCAGGGGCGACCAGCGGAAAGTGGCCATATTCTTGGCTTTGATCCGCGCCCCCTCCACCGCCTCCGTATATTTGATCCGCTTGAGGATCAGTTCGCTGTTCTTCTTTTTTATCGTTATATCGGTGGCCAGAGCGAGGTTTTGCGCCTGTTCCACCGTCAGGATTTTTGGCGGCGGCGCGGCGGCGGCCGGCGGGGCGGGATAAAAAAACAGGAACGGCAAAAAATTCAGAACCAAAACGGCGGCTGTTTTTTTTACGTCCACTGGCAATCCCCCCCTTCCCGCTATTCGGCGCTGTAAAACAGGAAACCGGCGGCGCTCCCTGATTCGCAGTAAAAAGTGTAAACAAAATCCTCGCCCGGAAAAGCGTAAATATACATCTGCCGGTCGGCGTCGTAGGAAGCAACCGAGTATACGTCCTCAAACCCGGCCTCCAGCTCCATCGCGACCGGCGGCAAAACTTTCTGCGCCGACAGGTTCAGCGCCACGGCGTCCGGCAAGGTCAGCCAGGTTTCCCCCTGATAAGCCGGCGTCCCCAACAGGTTTTTTATATCGCTCATGGCGCTCAGTTCAGTCCCCCCCGCGGCAAAAACGCCGTTTAACACATAGACCCGCCCGATCCGCCACTCCCCGTCCAAAGCCTGCTCTCCGCTCAGCGCCTCATAGACCGCGTCTATATCGCTCATGTGAACGCAGTATTCGTCCGCGCCGTTATAGGCGACGGCGCGGCCGCTGTACACCGCCGCCGCTTCCGGCGCGGTTTTGCCGATGAATTCCTCATAGACGATCCGGTTTGCCTGGAAATTTCCGGAAAAAACTAAATTGCCGCCCCCGTCGTAGAGCGCGCCCGGCCCCTGCCGGAGGCCGCCGGTAAAATCGCCCTCGAACTCGACCGTGCCTTCCGGCCGGTAATATGTGCCCGCCCCCTGAAAAAGATTCCGGGAAAACATCCCCTTATACTGGATCGCGCCGTTCGGATAGTAGGTTTCGCCCTGGCCCTCGTACATATTGTTCTGGAACTCGCCGGCATAGAGAAGGCCGCCGTCCGCGGCGTAGAGAGCGCCCGCGCCGTTGGCCCGCCCCTTGCCGACCGTCCCGACAAAAGCCGTCCGCTTCGCCGCGTCAAGGATACGCGCCTCCCCCTCGTAAAACTTGAGGGCCAAGGAGCGGTAATGATAGGTGGGAATCCCGCCGGCCGCCTCCCCGCCTTTCGGCGCCAGCGGCGACATGGCGTACACATACCAGACGGCCATGACGCCGGCGATCACGATGAGGGCGAAGGCGAGCCTTTTGCTGACCAGCCACCGGAGCAGCCCGTAATAATCGTTCTTGTGCCGCGGTTTGAAGTCGAACAGCCGGGTAAAAAAAGCGCGCAAAGCCTGGAGCCCCTTGGTGCGCCAGAAGGCGGGGCTGAGCCAGAAGCGCGCTTTCGTCCACAGCGAGGTGAAGCGGGCGCGCAAGGTATTGATGATGGTGGAAAAAAACTGGTTCACGCTTTGCGTCTTCCTCCGCGGCGACTGTCGCGCCTACTGTTCCGTGCCGAAAAGACTGTAGTTGACCGTGGAAAAATCCGTCCGGTTAAAGAGGCGTTCGCAGGAAAAAATATACCATTTCGCCACCCCGTCCCCCGGACAGTTTTTGAAGATCTCCGAAAAGAGACCGCGGGCCAGATAGAAATCGTTCGTATAATAAAGGCGAATCGCCTGCTGAAATTTCCGGTTATACTGCTCGCGCAGGTTTTTCTCGCTTTCAGAGTAGACGTCCAGCACCTCGTAGAGTTTGACGTTATGCTGCTCGTCCGACGAGGCGACGTAACCGATGTAGCGGGTGGAAACAGCGCCGGCCAGGGTTTTCTCGCACTGCTCCGTCACCAGCAGTTTGACGCCCAGAGTGGCGAGTTTGGCCGATAATTTGGCTAAAAGTCCCAATTCGTATGAGGACATAAAACTGATCGCCCGGTTTTCCTGCCCCGATACGCCGTATTCGTAGCCGGCCCGGTGTAAAACCAGCATGAATTCCGGCCGGGGATCTTCGGCGGGGAGACCGGCGGTTTCCGTAGCCAGGCGGACGCCCATGCGTACGCCGTCCATGCCGCCGGCGGGAAAAAGCAGGCGGAAATCCGTCAGGGAAAACCAGGTGGACAAAAAGACGGCGCTGCCCGAAGCCGCGGTGTAAATGCGGCGGAAAGCGGCAAAAACAAATTCCAGAAAACGGCGGTGACTTTCGCCGAAACGCCTGGAGGCCCCGCTGGGCATGGTGGTGACGAGACCGACCGTCCCCTCGCCCGCCGCGACGTCGCCGTACTCGATCTCCATCAAATTCGCCCGGTGCAGCAGACGATCCAGATCCTGCGGCATGAAGCGGCGATAACTGTTCATCGCCGCGTTCATCTCATATTCCCGGATCGAAAGCGAGAGACAGAGCTCCTGCATCGACCGCTGAACGCGGCCGACTTCGCCGAAAGCGATACGGGAAGCGGGATCCCAGACCGGGCGGACGGCAAGTTCGCTCATCTGGCGCGGCAGACGCCGGAGGGGAAGCAGCCACCTGACGGTCAGCAGCAGGCAGATCAACAGCAGACCCAGGGCCGGCGGGCCGCACAGCGCCAACAGCCGGTAAAAGACCGCCGCCGGCTCGCCGCCGTTTACCCCGGCGTCCCAGGCGACAAGGGCCGCTACCCCGAACACAAGCGGCAAACACAAGCAGAACGGCAACAGGAGCAGCCGCCAAAAGAGGGAAGCGGCCAAGGCGCAGCCGCCGGCGGCAAAGCAAAAACAGGCCAGGGCCAAAATTCCGATCCCCGCGGGGGAGACAGCGGCGGCGCAACTGAATTGCAGGTTGGCGGCCGGACTGAAGATAAGCGGAACCGGCGGGGCGAAAGCGGCGCCGGCATAGCGGCGCAGGGCGCCCGTCCCGTCCGGTTCCGCCGCCAGGGCGGCAAAACCGTCCGCCAGCGGGAGGCCGGCCCGGATTGTCGCCCCGTTTTCCGGCGGCGCGGCCTGGGCGGGCAGGGCGTTCAAAGCGAAATGCGCGGCGCCCGCCGCCTGATCGGCAAAAAAGAAACCGTCGCCGCCGGCCCAGAGCGCGGCCGGCTCGCCGCCGCTAAACTCCGTTTTGGCGCCGGCGGGGCTGAACGCCCACACGCTGCCGTCCGAGAGGGCGCAATACAGATATTTGCCGCTGTAGACCGCCGCCTGAATCAGCGTGTCCGCCGGCGCGTCCGCCGCCAGAACCAGCGGGCCAACCGCGCCGCCGGCCTCGATTCCGTAAGCGTAAGCGCGCCGCCCGTCCGCGTCGCGATAAGTCAGATATACTTGCTCCCCGGCGGCGCTGAGGCGAAAATCAACCCCGCGGAAAGGCAGCCGCAATACAGTCGCCGTCGCCGTTCCCGCCGGATCAAGCCGCCAAATCTGGCGGCTTGATCCCTCTCTCGCCCCCGCGTCGTCCGCGCCGGCGCCGGCGGCGGCGTCCATGTCCGCCGCCGCGTCCGTCTCCCGCAGCAGCCACAGCTGGCCGTCGCTCCAGACGAGATCGGAGACGGCGTAGAGCCGCCCGTTTTCGTCGGCGGCTTTATCCCGGTAAACAAAGCTGATCGCTCCCTGCTCGTCCGCGCCGAAAACAAAGGCGCCCCAACTCTTGTTCTCCGCGAAATAAAACAATGAGCCGTCCGTCGCGAGGCGCGGCTCGGCGCCGGCGAGGGAGGGGCCGGCCCAGGGATTGAACAGAGCGAACCCGAACAGGGCGACGATTATTATTACGGCGAGGAGCAGGACTTTTTTCATTTCCAAATCCTTCCAGCAGGGTTCTTCCAGTAGGGTTCTTCCAGTAGGGTTCTTCCAGTCGAATCAGCGCAGAGAGCGTTCGCCGATCAGGTCAAAACATCTTTCAAACAGGCGGAAAATGGGGATCTCGCCGAAAAGCAGCTGGGAAACAAAAACTATGAGCGCGAAACCGGCGAGCGCCGCCGAAACAACAAGGACGGTGGTGAACAAACGGTCTTGGCCGTGCCGCCAGAATCCCGCCGCTTTTGCTTTCAGGCCTGATTTCCGCCGGATTTCGGTGATTTTTATATCGCGATACAATTCCGGCAAACCGCGCAGGGAATTATGGGCGAGTTTTTTCCGCATCAGTTCCGCGCTTTTCGCCCGCCCGCGCCGGGGCTGGAGGGCAACAAGCCGTTCCGCGCAGAGACGGGCGCAAACCGCCTCGCCGCTGTCTTCCTTCAGATCGGTCAGATCAAAATAGGGCGTGAAAAACACGGTTCCGTCCTTGCGCAGATGAATATGCCCCTGTTCCAGCGCCAGGGCCAGCAAGGGAAAAGGAAGGGGGGAGGAAAGACAGGCCAGCAGGAGATTGACGCTCATCGTCTCCCAATCTCTCATGCTGATGATCTGACCGGGGGCGAACAGATCCAGCCGCCGCTCCTCATGATAGGCGAAGACGTAACACAGCAAAGTGTTTTGGCCGAAACAGGCGATATAAGGCCGCTCCTCCGCCGCCGCCGCCGGCGGCCGCCCGTTTTCAAAAACCGCCACGAGCTTCTTGGCCGTCTCCTTGTCTTTTACGGTCAGCAGCGTGTAAAAAGCGTCAAGGGGCGAGCGGATATCCCGGCAGATGAAAACGCTGTTTTTCGGCCCGGTGAAAACCTCCCGCGCGGAGGCCAGAACCATATCGCCGGCGTAAAAAATCATACCTCACGCCCTCAAGTTATTTCATCCGCGTTCTCTTTGGCCAGGTCTTTTTTTACCACCGCGTAAGCGTAAGTGCTGACAGTCGGTATATCGGCGCAAGATATGCGTATTTCGTAAACGCCTTCCCTGGCGGGCGCCGTATAGACGCCGTCCGCGGTGATCTGCCCCGAATTCCTTTCCGTCAGCTCATAGGTGAGCGTACAGGGCTCCAGGTTTTTGAAGGCCACGGCAAAAAAGTGCGTTTCCCGCATACCCAGCACGATGGTCGGGGTCAGAGCCGCGATGCTCATGTCCGCCGTCCGGCGCGGCAGCAGTTTATCGTCGCCGAAAGGCAGCCTGACCGCCATCCAGCGCAGCGCGATCACCGCGAAATTCGTCGGCCGGGTAAGCGCGGCGGCGATGACAAAACTGCCGCGTTCCGGATAGATTTTTACCGCCGTGCGGGCGAAGGCGATCTGCGGGTTTTCGCCGGCGAACAGTTCGGCGTCCCCGTAAATCGACATTTTTTCCGGCCGCCCTTCCCGCCCCGCTTCGACTATATAGTCAAAACCCACGTTTACGTGGACATTGCCGCTGCCAAGCCCGTGCATGATCTCGTCGGAAAAAAACACTTCCCCTTTGCGGGGCGAGGCGCCGAGCGGGATCTCGCAGACGCCGGCGGCGTAATAAGGGTCGCGCGGCGGCGGTCCGGCCGGCGGCGGCGCGGGGGACGCCTCGCCCCCGGCGAGCGGGGCAAAATCCCGGACCGGATAGAAGGAAGCGTACTCGCGCCGGAGTTTTTCCGCCGCCATGGTACGGATGTAATTTTTGCGCTCCTCGATCTTATCTACTATATATTCGTTTTTGCTGCGCTGCAGCGACAATTCCGCCAGACAGACCGCGTCCGCGTTCGCCGCCCCCAGAGTCGTTTCCAGATTGACGCGCCCCACCGCCTGTTCGATCAATTCACAGGCCGGCGTATCGACCACGTTCACTTTGAGCGTGAGATCGGCGGCCGGAGACTTCGTTTCCCCGTCAACGGTGAAACAGAGCAAAGAGGATTTGCCCAGCAAAAAAGAATCCGTGACCGCTTGGGAGCGGGCGTCAAGCACGAAACCGAACCTCGCCTCTCCCCCGCGCTCCAGCGTGATTCCCTCCGCTTTCACCGTCAGCAAACGCTCGCCTTGGTCGTTGGTAAAGGCCGGCGTATGGATCGTGCAGTCCAGCGCCAGAGTTTTTTCCGCCTCGGAAATTTTTCGCACGGCTATATAGCCCCGCGCCCGCCCGCCGCAGCTGACATTGGCCGGCGCCACGATCTCCGCCTCAAAATCGCCGTCCGCGTACAATTCGGATTTGGCCAGAAATTCCGTGTCCGCCGGCGGGGCGGCGGCGTCCGGCTCGGCGAGAAACAGCTCCCAGCCCTCGCGGACGCGGTTCATCTCGTATTCCGCGTCCGCCCGCTCGCCGCGGGCGACGGAATAGGCCGGGTGGATGAGTTCCTCCCGGTAGCGCAGCATCAAAAGGGCGGTTTCGCCCTTGAGGGACTCAAAACCGCTGATAGACGACAATTTGCGGATCACGGCGCTTTCCAGCACGATTTCCCGGCCCGCGCCGTCTATGGCGGCGCCCGATTCCACGATGATGGAAGCGTCGTCCAGATTATAGGCCCCCAGTCCGCAAACAACGCCGGCGCCAAACATCAGAGCGTTGAGAAAGCGCCTTTTGTTGTTCAGATACGTCTGTTCCGACAAAAAATCCGAGGACGTCAGCAGCTTGCCCACATAGAACCGGTTTCTCTCAAATGGCAGCAGTTGTTTGTTTTCCATTTTAATCCTTTACCCTTTAATCCTTTAAAGACATTTTTTCTTTAACCGGCCGCCGCCTGTTCGCCGCGCGGCGGAAAAAGGTGTAAAACATGACTATGTTATCATACCATCAATCACCCGCTTTTTGTCTAAAGATTTTCTAAAGACTGTATGTTTTTGTCCAATTCCTTCTGTATATGCCCCTCCTTACTCTATTATTTTTTTGCTATATTTTTTATACAATTTGTCTTTAACTTTCGTGCACAAACTCTATAATATTAAATTTACTGTCCATTTTTATACATAATATTTCATCAGAATATTCAGGCGCAACTTTATAATCAGGACAAATATCTAATTCATTATTTTTATTTAGCCAAATATTTAAATCGGGATATGTCATTTTTTCAACTACGCTTTTTATGTCAATTTTTTCAAAATCATTTGCGCCAAATACTTCAACCAATTCGTCTTCGTCTAATATATCATCTTCAAAATGGCATTTAAAATAATAATTTACCGCGCCTTTCGTTTGCGGGAAATACTCAATTATGGCATTTTTTGCCATTTCATTTAATTTCTCATATTGGTCAACAATATCCCAGCATAACTGGATTTTATCACGATAAAGTGAAATCTCATTAAAACAAATGTTTATTTCCTGTCCGTTAAACACTACGTCAAAATCAATTTCATCACCTGTTTCATCAAAAATAATTTCCCCGAAGTATTTTGTTACATATTTAGCCATTTTTTCCTCCTCCTCCAAATGTTTAAATCCATAATATACAATAGTTTTTATTCTGTCAAGCCTTTATTTAACAATTTTTATGTTTTTCAACCAGATTCAGGCGGCGCGTCGCATAACATTCCGGCCGTATGCGACGTTTTTTATTTTCACCATATTATTAAAGTTCCTTTTTTATTATCTATCGGTTTATCTATAAATAAATATTGGGATGGGAATTTCCCTTTCCAACCCGTTATTATATGCCCGTCAATATATATTTTTATTATTTTTTTAAAAAACACAGGTATTTCAGGAAATATTTTTTCACTGTATATTTCCATTATCATCAATGTTGATAAATGCCACAGAAAAGTATATGCGGTTCTTTTAACATTAAATTTTTTATAATATTTTTCATTGATATTATTGAAAATATTTTCATTTTCCCCAATTTTTGCCGTTATCTTTCCTCTTAAATTAACCCACGAATTTAATTTTAAATTTTCCACGGACAGATTTATTTTTTCATTGTTTTTTAAGTAAGAATATAAACGATGATTAGCTTCCTGAAATAGATTTTCAACCGTTATTATCCCGGAGTAATTATTCGACCTTATTAAATTCTTCCTCGCCGTTTCAATGTTTTCGGCCAAAATATAACCGTATTCCAGTTTTTCAATATAATCATTCCCACAATTACTGAACCAGTTAATTTCATTTATATTTTTAATAAAGCCGTCAACATCATCATCTAAACCGATAAAGCCATTGAAATTATCCGCCATTTTTCACCTCGAAAATACTATCAACTCCATATTATCCCTTAACTTTTATTCTGTCAAGCTTTTTAATAATTTTTATGTTTTTCAACCAAATTCAGGCAGAGTGTCGCATAACATTCTATAGTCCGGCAAATTGGGAAACTCTTAATATTAGGAAAAAAATATATTCCGCGCCGTCAGATATGGTTTCGCGAGTAGCAACGGAAAGCATTAGCGTGGGTTTGTAATATTTATTCAAGTTAACGCAAATAAAATTTCACAAAACTATTGACTTTTGTTTTCGGATATGGCATCATATATATTATCTCGGTTATGAAGGCGGCTATGATATTCATAAGTGGCGTTCACGGGTCGGGCAAGAGTTACCCGCGCGTTGGGATTTCTCACCCGCCGCAATCGTTCGCATACCTACCGGAACGCCCAGTTGCCCGGAACAGCGGCTTATAACCGGAATGGAGGGTGCATATATGGCTATCAGTTATAAAAAATTATGGAAACTCCTTATCGACAAAGACTTGAAGAAAAAGGATTTGCCAAGGCTCGCCAGCATCAGCTCGGCGTCCGTATCGAAGCTTGCTAAGAACGAAAATGTGCAGACTGAAATCCTTGAAAAGATTTGCGTCGCCTTGCAATGCGACATCTCTGACATTATGGAGATGACAACTGACGGAAAGAAAGATAACTCTTAAATACAGTTAGGTGAACCTTATGAAAGTATATACGCCGTACCAAGCGCGGTACTTTG
>JAIRRL010000046.1 GCA_031255985.1 Gracilibacteraceae bacterium | reverse complement strand
TGACCAGATTATTGGAACGGGCCAGTTCATACGCGTCCTGCAACGCCGCCAGCGCCGCTTTCCGGTCTTTTAACTGATAATGACAGGCGGCGGTCAGAATCTTGATCTTCAACTGCCCGAACAAAACCGTATAAGGGGTACACGCGTTTTCCAGAAAAACCAGTAAATCGTGATAGCGCTTATCCAGGTAATCCAGCTGGGCTTTGATCATATTGGCGAAATCCGCGTTAAAAGCGCTTATGGCCTCCTTGTTGTCCAGGGCTTCCTTCAGCCAGCGGGCGGTAAACTGACGGTTAAACAAGGAATAATACCAGCTGGTTATGATATCGTAGGTGACGAAACGGGAACTGTAGGCGGTCATCGTCAGCTGTTCTTCCAATTTTAGGAAAGCACTTTGAATCTCATCATAGTTGCCCTGGGCCGTCCCAATGCGCATAAGATAAAAAATGGCCCGGTTTCTCACCTCATACTGATTGCCTTCTTCCGCTTTCGCCAGCGCCTGGAGGATACATTTCCGGGCCGGCTTCAGTTCGTTTTTATAAAACAGCAGCTCGCCGCGGGCCAGGTCGTCCAGCCCGTACATGCAGCCGTTCAGCACAGTCGCCACAAAGGGAACGGCGCGGGTTAAGGTTTCAATGTATTCCTCCATCGCGCCGGGCCGCGTCACCCCGACCTGGGAGGCCCAGGCGTTGATGTTTATGCTGGTGACGGCGTCGGATTCCTCATAGGGGCTGAGCCGGTAATAGTAAGCCGCTTTTTCCAGCAGCTTGTCAAAATCACAGTGGTCGGTGCGGGGAATACTCAGGTAACTCGTAAAGGCAAGCGCCTCGTACGCGCCGCAAAGAACCTGGTTATTGAAATCCGAGGACGGCAGGGCCGAATATTTTTCTATCCGCGCATTCAGTTCGACGACGGTTTCCTCATAACGGCCCAAACTCATAAGCAGGCGTGAATGCTGGATGTGATAAGAAACCGAACTCTCCAGCCGCTCCTTCGGCCCGTTGTCATAGATGTCGAGGACAAATTGCGCCTGTGTGCGCGGGACTTGCAAGGGAAAACTGCGGACTATCCGGATGATGGCTTCGTACTCCCCGGCTTTTTCGTAGTAGGAAACGGCGTCCATCGTGCAATCGTTTTCGCTGCACCAGCGCGCCGCTTTCAGGTAAGTGTCGCGCTTTTCCTCTTCTGTCAGCACGCCTTGCCGCTGGCGGAGAAAATCAAGAAAAAGATGATGAATCAGGTATGCGTCCAGATAAATATCATAGCGAATAAAAGAACTGACTTTTTTTATTTCGCCTACGAGCGCTTCGTCGCCGGCCAAAGTGGAAACAAGCGTCGTGGACAAGTGGTCTATCAGCGAGAGCTTGATCAAAAACCGGCGCAGTTCCTCCGAAATAACGAGAAAGACCTCGCTTTCAATCAGCTTGAATATATTCAGTTTCATCGCGGTGCGCGCGATTTGTTCACGCGCCGGCGCTTTTTGCAGAGACAGGCCCACCAAGCTCAGGGCGAAGGCCCAGCCGGCCGTGTCATTGAAAATATTTGCCATACTTTGGGAGGAAAGCGAGAAACCAAGCAATTGGAAATACTGAGCCGTCTCTTCTTCGGTGAAACGGAGTTCCTCTTCGGTGATGGTAAACAGCAGACCTTTGCCCACCAGCAGGGGGATGGCGCTGAGGTCGGGCTCCGAGCGGGAAATCATGACCAAGGTTATGTTGGAAAAAGGCGTTTTCAGGATGCGCCGCATAAAGCGCAGTACGGACGGATCGTGGAGCAGGTGGAAATCATCGAAGACCAGCACATATTTCTCGTTTGGCGAAAGTTCGTTCTCAGGAATTGCCAAAACTTCCGCATATTGGATGTCAGTGTCCGGAAAACCGAATTCAAACATGCGCGTCGCCAGCCGCTTGTTGAACAAAGACATGGTGTGGGCGAAATTTTCCCAGAAACGGGTGTTCAGGTTGTCCCGCTCTGAAAGCTGTATCCAGGCCGTCGTCGCGTCATGGGCAAGCAAAAAGGAATGAACCGCCTGCGTTTTGCCATAACCTGTGCCGGCGACCACCGTAACATACGGATGCTGAACCGCTTTGGCCAGCAAATTGTTGATGCGCGGCCGTTCAAGATAGTAGCGGTTTTCAGGCAGGATCATCGAATTCCTGTGAAACAGTTTACTCATTGATTTTCGCGCTTTCGCCGGCTGCTGCGGGTTGATTTTGTTCCAAGAATTATTAATAAGGAAAGTATACACCAACTAAATCTGGAATTCAACAGATAATAGGGTGTATTTTGTGATTTTTTTTAGACAGATTAGGGTGTGTTTTGCGATTTTTTTCCGGGCGGAAAATCCGGCTCCCGCTATGTTTTCCCGCTATGGTTTTATGGAAGGTTCCAGCAAGCCGTATTTTATTTTTATTCTATCCAGTTTTTCCAGCATATCTTTGGCGAAAAGCAAGAGGAAAAAAACAGTGGCCGCGGCGTGTACGAGATTCAGGGGCAAACCCTGCAGCCAGGAGAGCAGAAACATCTCTTTGACCGGGTAGGCCTGAAACATCAGCACCATCGCCGCGTCCATGATCCCGCCGTAAACCAGGACGGCGCTCAAAGCGCCGAAAACGCAGAGCGCGCCGACGGAACGCCGCAAAAGCCCCTGGTGGAATATTATCCCCGCCCCGAAACCGATGATGCCGAAAGAGAACATTTGCCAGGGCGTCCACGGGCCTTGCCCGAAGAATATATTGCTGATAAAGGCGGTCAAGGCCCCGACCAAGAAGCCGGCCTCACCGCCGAAAGCCAGACCCGTGATGATTACGATGGCGGTGACCGGTTTAAAATGCGGCAGCATGTACAATGCGGCGCGGCCCGCCACAGCGATGGCGCAAAGAACGGCGAGAACGACCAGTTCGCGGGCGCGCGGTTTCCGGCCTTCAAATACGAGGACAAAGGGGAGCGCGATCTCCAGCAGGATAAGAGTGGAGATAAAATAATAACGGCGATCAGCGAAGAAATATACGCCGACATAGATGGTCAGCGGAATCGCCACTAAAATCACGACGGCCGCCGCGAGTGTGCGGCGGGACAGTTTGGTTCTGACCGCCGGGGTCAAGGGCGCTTCCCGCCCCGCACTCAGGAGGGCGGCGATCAGGACGGCTTCGAGCGCCAGAGCGGCGATCAGGGCGGCGTAGCGCCAGGCCGCGCCGGAGACGAGAGTCGTCCGGGCCAAATCCCCGCCGGAGAGAAAAGCGGCCAGGCCCGCCCCGTCGCGGACGGCCAGCGCCAAAGTCAGGGCGAGAGCCAGAAACGCCGCCGCCAGGAGGGCTTTCCGGACGCGGGACAGCGGGCGCGGGACAGCGCGGGGCAATAAGGGCGGCGGCGTCTCCTCCCGCGCCGCCTCGGCCGCCGGCCTTTCAGGCGCCGGGGGCGGCGGCGGTATGGAGTCCGGGAGCGGCGGCGCGGGTTCCGGAGGCGGCGTGGCTTCCGGGGGCGGCGCGGCTTCCGGGGGCGGCGCGGCTTCCGGCGCCGCTTTGTTCTCCCAGCCCAGCGCCGCGATCACGTCCGCCGCCGTCACCGCCGCCGGCAGGATATGCCGCGCCATGCGATTGGCCGCCGTCGTATAAAAACTGTTGCCGGCGAAAAAAAGGCGCGGCGGCCCGGCCGCGACGACGCCGCCGTCAAAAAACAGGGCGCAATGATCAGCGCAGGCGGCGCAAAACTCAATGTCGTGGCTGACGAGGATCAACGCGGCCCCCGCCGCCGCCAGGCGGCGGAGGATGGCGGCGAATTCCAGCTTGAATTCGGCGTCCAGGCCCTTGGTCGGCTCATCCAGCAGCAAAACCCGCGGTTCCAGCAGTAAAATTTTGGCCAAAGCCGCCCGCTGCTGCTCGCCGCCGGACAGATCGTATGGATGCGCCGCCGCCAGTTCTTCCAGGCGGCAGAGGGCGAGAACCGCGTCCACGCGGGCTTTTTTTTCCGCCGGCGGGATTTTTTGTTCCGAGAGAACTTCCAGCAAATCCGCCGCCACGGTCTGGCGCAGAAACACCGCCTGGGGATTTTGGGGCAGGATGCCAATCATACCGGCAAACAGCTCAGCCGGCGGCCAATCAGCCGCATCCCGCCCCCAAACCAGCACCCGCCCCCGGTAGGGACGGCGGAG
This sequence comes from Gracilibacteraceae bacterium, assembly GCA_031255985.1. Taxonomy (GTDB): domain Bacteria; phylum Bacillota; class Desulfitobacteriia; order Desulfitobacteriales; family Syntrophobotulaceae; genus JAIRRL01. The sequence goes on along the minus strand of JAIRRL010000046.1, from coordinate 4,691 downwards.
GCGGCCCGGCAAGGACAGAGCCGTCGTTTTCCCCGCCCCGTTGCCGCCGAGGATGGCTGTGATCTCGCCCGCGTAAGCCCGGAAACTCATTCCTTTCAAAATGTCAGGCCCGTCCCGCTCATAGCGGAACCACACTTCTTCCCAGGCTACGGCGGGCACGGCGCTCCGGGGCGGAGAAGGGGGAGCGGCGGGAACCGCGCCCAAATCCGGTCCGGCCACCCGGCTCAACCAGGCCCGGCCCTCGCGGACGCTGACCGGACAGGCTTCTTCACCGGTTCCGGCGGCCCAAACGCGCATGGGAGTGGGCATAGCATAAAAAAAACCGCTGCCCGCGCTACGCAGCGCCGCCCCGGCCGCCGCCGGCGCCGCGGCGACGGCCAGACGCCCCTGATCAAGGATGATCACCTCATCGCAAATGGAAAAAACTTCCTCAAGACGGTGTTCGGTCATGATCACGGTAACGCCGAGTTCCCGGTTTATTTTGCCGACCGTGGCCAAAAACTCCGAGGCCGCAATCGGATCCAACTGCCCGGTCGGTTCATCCAGAATCAGCACCGACGGCTGGAGGGTCATCACGGCCGCCAGACTCAACTGTTGTTTCTTCCCGCCGGAAAGCTCGCCGACATCCCGGTGGAACCAGGTCTGCATACCGAAAAAAGTCGCCATTTCCGCCACGCGCAAGCGAATTTCCCCGGTGCTGAAACCGAGACTTTCCAAGCCGAATGCCAGTTCATGCCAAACTTTATCCGTGACCACCTGGTTTTCCGGATTTTGCTGCACAAAGCCGATTTTCGCGCTCTGGGCGCGAAAATCCAGCTCGGCCAGCGGCGCGCCCTCGAAAAATATGGAGCCGCTTTGGCGGCCATGCGGCGTGAGCGCCGGTTTAAGCAGGCGGAGCAAGGTCGTCTTGCCGCTGCCGGAAGGGCCGCAGAGAACAAGAAAAGAGCCGCGCCGCACCGTCAGATTTATGTTCGCCAGCGCGGGCCGACCGCGCTCCGGATAAGTAAAACTCAGATTTTCGAGACGAAAGATTTCCACCGGTACTCCTCCCGCCCGTTGATGAATAAAGGCGTAAAGCAAAGCAGACCGTAAACGGCAAAGAGGCTCAGAGAATATGGATCCGCCCCCGCGCCGCTTAAAGCGGGAAAAAAAGTGAAGCGCAGGCCGCCGGCCGCCGCCCCGCGCAGAATATAGGCGCCGCAGAGCGCGATAAACAGCAGCGCCCGCCTGTCGCGCCCGTCGAAGCGATAGATGGAAAAAGCCGAGCGGCCCGGAAGGCCGTAGCCGCGGCTTTTCATGCTGTCAGCCGTCTCCACCGCGTTTTCCAGAGCCCAGGCGACGAGGATTGACAGCAGCCGCAGTCCCTGCCGCGCCCGCCGCCAGAGATTTCCGCGCCCCGGATCACGCCCCAGCCCTCTCTGGCCGTTGGCGATCACCTTGATTTGATCGCGGAAACGCGGCGCGAAACGCAGCGCCATTGAGAGAACGAGGGAAAGAGCGGGAATGAGCCGGCCGAACAGATAAACGAATTTATCGGAAGTCATAACGGCGTTATAACAATTGAACCAGAATATGACGGTGATCAGCATAAAAGCCGCCGCCGCCCCGTAGAGGATGGACTCCAGCGTCAGCGGATTGCCGTCCCGCATATAAAGCAATATGGTTTCGCCTTCGTGGTTAAAGGCCGGATTGAGCAAAGCCGTCAGCAGGAGAAGGGGCAGCATGTACAGAAGCGCGAAGCGCACCGCCTTGCCTCCGTCCAGGTAAAGCGCGTAACCGAAAGCGCCGCTCAAAGAGAGGGCCAGGCAGACCGGATGAAGGAAAAACATGGCGCAGCCGAAAACCAAGGCGAAATACAGCATGTTCACCAGGGGATGATAAGTAGAAAAAGTCTCCCGCCCGCGCCGGTTCACGTTCTCCCGGCCGCCCAGCCGCCGCCGACGTCGTCGCCCAGGTCGCAGGTATAAACCCATTCCACCTCGTCGCCGCTCTGCAGGCGATAGCGGGAACTGCCGTAATTGGGAAACCAGCCGTTCACTCTGTACATCCAGCCGGAAAGCTCGCCGGCGTCAAATTCATAAAAATTATTGATCCCTTCAATATAAGCCGAATTGTACAGGGGCACGCTCGTAAATTCCATATGAATTCCGGCGCTGCGCATTTCCCGCCGCAAAAGGTCGAATACGCTTTCTCCTTCATAAAAGGTCACTTCCGTCGCCGGAAATATAACGCCGTCCGCCGGGGCCAGTCTGCGCTTTTCCGCGTCCAGCCGATCCAGATTGGCCAAAAGAGCGTCGCAGCGCACCGAGAGGGTGCAGGAGCGCTCCTCCCCCGGCGCCGCGCCGGGATCAGGCTCTATCGGCTTGGGCCGGTCGGGGGGAGCGGGACTGGTAAGGTATTGATCCTGCAACGTCTGGGCGGAGACCGGGGCGGCGGACTCAGGCGGACTGCCGTCCCAGAGCCAGGCGGCCAGCAGCGCCGCCGCCGCGACGGCGGCGGCAATTAATTTCACGCGGATAGAACTGCTTTTCATTGGCAAATCACTTTTCTCCCTGACGCGCCGCCGCGTCGCTCATGCGGTAAAGGCTGTTTTGACCGCCGAGAGATCTCTCAAGCGCGGCCAAAGCGTACAGGGCCTGCTCGGAGGCCATCTGATTGCCGCCGCCGCTGTCGCTGTGGCGGAAACTGCCGTCGCCGTTAGAAAAAGACAGAATATTCGATAAAATAGTGCGGCCGTTTTGTACGAAGCGCGGATCATCCGGGCTGAGGCCAAGGGCGTCCAGAGCGACAAGCACTTGGACGGCGCTTTCCAGATTGATTTCGCCGTTGTGGTAAAATCCGCCCTCGTCCGTCTGCATAGCGGCCAGGCAGGCGAGTGCCTTATCCACCGCCGTTCGCACTTCCGGTTTTTCCATATAATTAGCCAGCGCTTGCAGAGCCATGCCGGTGATATCAGCGTCCGCCTGCGCCCCGGCCGGTATAGCCCCGTTTGCCCCCGCCGTCAGATTAAAACCGCCATCCGGCAATTGTCGCCGCAAAATTTCCGCGATATAGAGTTCGCGGCTGGCTTGCCTGGCCGCGGTCTGGTTGACCGGCATCGGATAATCAGCGCTGTCCAGGGCGATAAGCGCCCAAATCGGGCCGTTGATCCCCTGCCAGACGGTTTGGTCAAAATCAGCAAGCGGCAAGGTCAAATCATAGCCGCCCGCGTCGCGCGCGTCATAGCCGGCCGCGGTCAAAGCCAGGATGACCCTGGAATACTCCGTGTATTTTTTGGTGTGCAAAACTCCGTCGTTCGCCCGCAGAAAATCAGCCACCATCTGGTAATAAGTCTCATAATACGATTCCGGCACAGCGTAACCGGCGCGGGCCAGACCGATCACCGCCCACTCGCCCCCGACCGAGCCGATCTGGGGGCGGGGTACGGCACCGTAGACATAAGCGGCCGCTTGATTCAGAGCCGAGCGCGCGACGGCCGGCTCTGTGAGCCTCGCCGGCGGCGGATCCGGCTCAGCCGCAGCCGGTTCCGCTTCCGGCGCAAGTTCCGCTTCCGTCACTGCTTCCGCTTCCGCCGCAACTTCCGCTGCCGCCGCGACTTCCGCTTCCGTCACTGCTTCCGCGCCGGGATCAGCGCTTTCCGGTCCGCCCGCCGCCGTTAAAACGCTTTCGCCCGCTTCCGCTTCAACTTCCGCTTCCGCTCCCAGTTCAGCTTCCGCCAGAGCGTTCCCGCCCCCCGCCGCCGGGGCGGGAACGCTCTCCCGGCTATCGGCCGGAGAAAGCGGCGGCGGAGCGGCGCAAGCGCTCAAAAGCAGCAGCAAAGTCAGCGCCGGCAGTAAATATAAAGAGAGCCGCCTGTTTTTCTTCATTTACTTTTGTCCTCCAAAAGCGTAGACCTGTGTCGCCGCGGTTATTTTATCCCAGCCGGCGGCGCCCTCCCCCAGCCTGGCCCCCTCGGCCAAATCAGTCTGCACGGCCTCCGCTTCCTCCGGGGACGCCGCTTGCGCCGCCAGAATCCGGCCTACCTCCGTCGCCCGGAGATCATTGCCCGGCGCCAGCACTATGGGCGCTCTGGTCTGAGCCGCCAGGGCCGAACCGGTCAAAGCGTCCACCAAAGATTCGCCGTCAGCGGTATAGATATTGGTATAATCAAAATCCAGGGCCTGGCGCAAGGATTCGTTCGTATCGTAGCGGTCAGCGCCGTATATCCTCGTCGCGCCCGGTATATCCCGCACAAGGGTTGGCCCGCCCAGAATATAAACATTCTCCGCCGCCGGCAGCGGGCGGGTAAGCCCTCCGTCCGGAGCGGCGATCTGGATGAGATAGCCGTTCGCCGCCGCGTAGGAAGCGGCGGAAACGGCGTCCGCCAAAGCGTTATAGCCCACGACAAATATGCCTTTGGGGTTTTCCACTTTGGCGCTTATCAGCGCCGACGTCTCAAAGCGGTCTTTTCCCCGCAGAACGATTATCTCTACTCTGGCAAAACGCTCGGCCAGCCGCAGACGCACTTCCTCACTCACGGCCCCCACCAGATATATTTTTTTCGCCGAGAGCCGCGCGATCTCTCCTTCCACCGCCGGCGCCAGCGCCCCGTTCAGGCTCAGGAGTATGGGCGCGTTTTCCTGACCGGCCAGCGGCGCGACCGCCAAGGCGTCGATGAGATTAGCGCTTCCGCCCGGCACGATGAAAACCGA
>JAIRRL010000004.1 GCA_031255985.1 Gracilibacteraceae bacterium | reverse complement strand
TACAAAAGTGATCAAGGTGATCGACGATATAGCTTTTCAAACCAATATTCTGGCGCTGAACGCCGCGGTGGAGGCGGCCAGGGCAGGCCAGCACGGGAAGGGTTTTTCCGTGGTGGCGGAGGAAGTGCGCAATCTGGCGGCGAAAAGCGCCCAGGCCGCCAAAGAAACATCCGATCTGATCAAGGACAGCATGGACAAAGTTTCGGATGGCCAGCGCCTGACCCGTGAGACAAGCGAAAATATGGAGGCCGTTGCCGCCATTTCCGTGACAAACGGGGAATCCATCGGCAAAATCACCGAACTCAGCATCCATCAGGAAACCGCCATATCGGAACTGAACGTCAAGCTGAGCGAACTGGTGTCGGCCGTACAGGCCATAGCGGCCACGGCGGAGGAAAGCGCCGCCTTCTCTGAAGAAATGTCCGCTCAGGCGGAATTATTATCCGTCCTGGTAAATAAATACAAACTGAAGGAATAGCCCATTTCACTCCCCAAAGCCGCGGGACTGGATTTTCAGCAGATCTTGCTTCACTTTCCATAAGGCCGGGGACAAATCGACATAATAGTTATGCGGATTTTCAAACCTGGTCACGGACGGCCACAGAGCGTCAATCTCCCGGCGGCAGTAAGCGCGGATTTCCTCCAGCGACGGACGGCGGCTGACGGGTTTTCCCTGGAGGAAAACCGGCTGGAGCAATTCTTTGGCGACAAAACCGGTGATGGTTTTGCGTTTCCAGATAAAATCCGGGTCGAACAGTTCGAGCGGTTTCGTCTCGTCCACCGTCTCGTCGTGCAGGCAAAGATAATCGGCTTCCGCCTGCCCGGTTTCCCGGTCATAGATCCGGTAAACCTTCTTAAAATGCGGCGTCGTTATTTTGGCCACGTTTTCGCTGACCTTGATTTTCGGCACTATCTCCCCCGCCTCGTTTTCCACGGCCGCCAGTTTATAGACGCCGCCAAAAACCGGATGGCTTTGGGCGGTAATCAGGCGTTCGCCGACGCCGAACAGATCGACCTTCGCCCCCTGGGAAATCAAATCCCGGATGAGATATTCGTCCAATGAGTTGGAGGCGACTATTTTGCAGTCCGGATAACCGGCCTCGTCCAGCATTTTCCGGGCGGCGGCGGACAAATAAGTAATATCGCCTGAATCCAGCCGGATCCCCAGCGGCCGGCAGCCCAGCGGGTCAAGCACGTCCCGGAAAGCGCGGATCGCGTTGGGCGTCCCGCTTTTGAGTACGTTATACGTATCTACGAGCAAAACGGCGTTTCGGGGGTAGGCGCGGCAATAGGCCGCGAAAGCCTCATACTCGCTGTCGAACATCTGAATCCAGGAATGAGCCATCGTGCCGCTGGCCGGAACCCCGTAGCGTATTTCCGCCAAAGTGCAGGCCGTACCGCCGCAGCCGGCAATATAAGCGGCTCTGGCCCCGTTGAGCGCCGCGTCCGCTCCCTGGGCCCGCCGGGAACCGAATTCCGTCACCGTGCGCCCCTGGGCGGCCCGCACGATCCGATTGGCCTTGGTCGCGATGAGGGATTGATGATTCAAGGTGAGCAGGAGGAACGTTTCAATCAATTGCGCTTCAATCGCCGGCGCCCGCACGATCAGCACCGGCTCGTTCGGAAAAATCGGCGTTCCTTCCGGCATGGCGAAAATATCGCCCGTGAAGCGGAATCGGGCGAGATAAGCAAGGAATTCCGGCGCGAACCCGCCTTTGGCGCGCAAAAACGCGAGATCGTCCTCATTAAAGCGCAGATTTTCAATATAGGATATCGCCTGCTCCAAGCCGGCCGTGATGGCAAAGCCGCCGCCGTCCGGCACTTTCCGGAAGTACAGATCAAAATAAGTGATCCGCTCTCCCCGGCCCGTGAGAAAATAACCGTTACCCATAGTTAATTCGTAGAAATCACATAACAAAGTGTAATTCATCGCCTGCCTCCTGTTTCGTCGTCAGCCGCCTGTTTACTCGCCGGCCGCCGAATTTAAGCGTGGGAAAACTCTCCCGACGTTTGCCGTCGTCACCGCGGCAATTTCTTCCAGGCTGACGCCGCGCAACTCCGCTATCTTTGCCGCCGTCAGCACGGTGTAAGCCGGCTCGTTCCTCTTGCCCCGATGCGGTTCCGGCGGCAGATACGGGCAATCCGTCTCCACCAGCAATCGATCCGCCGGCGCCTTGGCTGCGGCCTCCGGGGCGTGACGGGCGTTCCGGTAAGTAACCGGGCCGCTGAAAGAAAGGTAGAAACCAAGACTGAGCACTTCCCGCGCCATTTCCCACGAGCCTGAGTACGAGTGAAAGACGCCGCCGTGAACCGGCGGATGGGCGCGGATAATATCCAGAATATCCCCGTGCGCGTCCCGGTCGTGAATGATAATCGGCAGTCCCGCCTCATTCGCCAGTTCGATCTGCTCGATAAACACGCGCCGTTGCGTTTCCCGCGGGGAAAGATCGCGATAATAATCAAGCCCGATTTCCCCCCAGGCCAGAACTTTAGGCCGCCGGGCCAAAGCCCGCAATTCGTCCCAGGTCTGAGAACCGGCCGCCGCCGCGTCATGGGGATGTACGCCAACCGCCGCGTAAATAAAATCATATTTTTCCGCCAGCGCCACCGACTCCGCGCTGGAATTCGCGTCAAAACCGATATTGACAATCCTCTCCACCCCGGCCGCCTGCGCTCGCGCCAGCACCGCCGCCAGGTCGCCGGCCAGGCGCGGACTGTTCAGATGAGCGTGTACGTCCCATATCATCGCGTTTTTGCTCCCGCTCATCGCACTTCCGCTCCCGGCGCCGCCTCATGCGCAAAAATGACTTCCAGTGTTTCGCCGGCCGAAGCCGCGAGGATCATGCCCCGCGATACGACGCCCCTGAGCTTGGCCGCTTGCAGATTGGCCACCAGCACCAGCTTTTTCCCCACGAGTTCCTCCGGCGCGTAATGAGCGGCTATGCCGGAAACAACCACCCGCGTTTCCCCGGCCAGATCGACTTCCAAGCGCAGCAGCTTATCTGTTTTGGGGATTCTTTCCGCTTTCAGCACCCGGACAACCCGCAGGTCTATCTTGGAAAAATCTTCCAGAGTTATTTCCTCTTTCAGCGGCGGAAAATCCGCGCCGCCGAGACTCTCATTTGGCGCTGCCTCCTTATCGCCGCCGCTGTCGCCGTCGCCGTCGC
>JAIRRL010000207.1 GCA_031255985.1 Gracilibacteraceae bacterium | reverse complement strand
TTTATTCCCCCTCCACTTTTTCCACCGGCCGGGACGAACTGGCTCCCATCGTCTCCGTCCTCGACAAATACCTGGATCGGGCGGGTATGGAATTCCTGCTCACTCTCTACAATCAGGGGCATGAAGACTATTATAAACACGCTCTTTACTCAGAATTCACCGACCAGGAAAAAGCCTACCTACAAACGCTCGTCACAAGCAAGACCCCGGTCAAACTGATCGCCGATCCGCACAACTACCCGTCCAGTTTTTATAACCCCAAGGAAAAAGAGTGGCAGGGCATCAGCATAGACGTCTTGAACCGGATATGCGATTTGACCGGACTGCGCTATGAAATCGTCAGCGTCATGAACTCCGCCCGCGCCGACGCTCTCGCCGGCCAGGAGCGCGGCGAGGCGGTTATTTTTACGGAAATTTCGCGCATCGGCGCCACTGACGGCGGATTTTTGCGGGCGGACGAGCCTTACGCCGACGATTATTTTGCCCTGCTTTCTTTGATGGACACGCCCGGCATCTCCATAAACCAGATACTATATTCCCGGATTGGCGCGGTCGAAGGAACCGTTTATGAGGAATTTTTCAACAAATGGTTTCCGGAATGTGAAGATCTCGTTTTATGCGCCGATATAGACGACGCGCTGGAAAAAATGAAAAATGGCGAGATCGAACTGCTGATGGCGTCGCGCAATGTGCTGCTGGCCACCAGCAATTATATGGAAAATCCTGGATTTAAGATCAACTTGGCCTTTTCCTTTACTTATGGCGACTATTTCGGCTTCAACGAGGACGAGACGCTGCTGAAGGCCGTCGTCAGCAAAGCGCAGGCTTACGCGGACGCCGGAACCACAGCCGAGCGGTGGAAACAGCGTATTTTCGACTACAGCGCGACGATGGCCCAGCTGCAAGCCATACTGCTGCTGGGATTTTCCGTGATGCTCATAGCGATCATCGCCCTGCTCATTGTCATCATCAGCCGTCGCAAACAAGCGAATATTCTGTTGGAAAAAACAGTAAAAGAGCGCACGGCGGCCCTGGAAGTCCAAACCAGAGCGGCGGAAGCGGCGGCGGCGGCCAAGAGCGATTTTTTGTCCAATATGAGCCATGAGATAAGAACGCCCCTCAACGCGATCATGGGCATGACGGAAATCGCGGAAAAAGCTGACGATATTTCCCGGATCCGGGCTTGCAACGCCCGCGTGAAAGACGCCTCCAAGTATTTATTGGGGCTTGTGACGGATATTCTCGATATGTCGAAAATCGAGGCGGGCAAGATGGAGCTGTATTTGCAGCCGTTCGTCCTGCCCGCGATTCTGGAGCAGGTGAGAGATTTGTTCCAGGCCCGCTGCAACAGCAAAAACATTGATTTCCGCCTGAATTATGATAATATCCCGCCTATGATATATTCAGACGAGCAGCGCATTTTACAGGTGTTTACGAATTTGGTTTCCAACGCCGTCAAATTTACGCCGGAGAACGGGCGCATTGAATTTACCGCCCGTCAAACAAAACCGCCCGACGCGGAAGGCGCCGTCGTTCTGGAGTTTTGCGTGCGGGATACGGGAATCGGCATGTCCGCTGAGCAGCAGGAAAAACTGTTTCAAGCTTTTCAGCAAGGGGACAGCAGCATCTCGGCCCGGTACGGCGGCACCGGCCTGGGGCTGACGATTTCCAAGCGCATCGTCGATTTGCTGGGCGGAAACATCAGCGTCAGCTCGGCCTTGAACGCAGGGGCCGCTTTTACAGTCACGCTGCCGGTTCAGGTGCGCGACGAGAAGGAATACAGCGAAGAAGATCCCCTGGCCGACGAGGAACCCGATTTTGCGGGCAAAACGCTCCTGCTGGCGGAGGATGTGGAGATAAACCGGGAAATCGTGCTGACGCTCCTGGCGCCGAGCGGCATCCGCATCATTGAGGCTGAAAACGGAAGCGAGGCCGTCAAAAAATTCGAGCGCTTCGCGGATGAAATAGATATTATTCTTATGGATATAAAAATGCCGCTCATGAACGGCTTCGACGCCACCGTCGCCATCCGGGCAAGCGGGCTGCCAAAAGCCGGGATAGTCCCCATTATCGCCCTGACCGCCAACGTTTTCCAGGACGATATCGACCATGCGCGCGCGGTTGGGATGAACGACCACCTCAGCAAACCCATCGACATCAGCAAGGTTTTCGCCGTGATGAGAAAATATCTCACAATCTGAGCCGCCGAAGTTCAGGCTTGCGCCGCCGAACTTTAAGCAAGATCTATACTGCTGGGTATACGCGCAGGGCAAGGCGCGCTTGACAAGGCGCACCGGACAGGAAAGACGATAAAGGAGGTCGTTGAGATGACAGCCGAACTTAAAAAGGATCAAAACGCGAGCGGTTTGACTTTGCCTAAGCGAGGAATCGGCAGCAACTGCAACTGCAATAGCTGTAGGAAATATTTTACATATGACAAAACATCCCCCGGCGCAAGCGGCGCTATGCGAAATACTTTGACACAATTACGTTTTTATACTAGAATTGTCTTATCTGAGAATTTTCCGCCGCCGGGGAGGTCGCATGCAGCCCCAGATTAATCTGTTTGATCTTTTTTCTGTCAGGAGTTATTATTTTTTTGTCGCCATCGGTATCTTCTGCATGGTCGTCTATGTAGCCGCCGTCGGCGCCGTCCGTTACCTGCCCTGGCCCGCCCTCGTCAAAACGCGGCTGTCCAGCTTAGGTTCGCTGAAACAGCACATCCCCTCTTTCCAGCGCCTGTTTCTGTTTTATTTTTGTTACGCCGCCGCTTACGGCTTTGGCTATATCGGTCTTTGGGTTCCGAAATTCATCGTGATGTTCGGCGAAATAAACAGCGTTACTTTTGTCGGTTTTGCCCTTTTTTTCATTCCGGCTTATCTCACGCTGACGCGCTTTTGCCGCCTGCCCGGCCGCCCGATCGACATCCTGGAAGCCGTCATGCCCAGCCTGAACATCATGCAGATTTTTCAGCGCCTGGCCTGCTATTTCAACGGCTGCTGCTTCGGTCTCCCCTTCGCGGGCGGCATCGTTTTCCCGGACGACGCTCAGGCCAGCCGTCTGTACGGCGAAGGCACGGCTGTCTTTCCCACTCAGCTCGCGGAAGCCGGGGCCTTGACGCTGCTTCTCTTGCTCACTTTGACCGTCCGCCTTCTCGGCCGGCGCACCGTGCATATTTTCCCCATCGGCTTCGGCCTGATCGGGTTTGTCCTCGAATCGCTGACGGGCGGGTTCAAAGGGATCACCGCCGGGCCTTTCGACGGTATGCATCTGTTCTTCCTCGCCCTCGTCGTCATGGGCATAGTCCTGTACCGCATGTCGGCGGCGCCGGGGAAAAAAATCAGCCCGCCTGACGATCCAATCCCGGCGGGCGGTGAGCCAGGCTCCGGCGTAGGCGACAGTCTCGGCGGCGGCGAGCCAGGCTCCGGCGTAGGCGACGGGGAAACTTTTCCGCTCACCGGGCCGCAGCAAACGCTCTGGAGCCTGGAAATGCGCTACGGCGGCGCGGTGAATATCCTGGGGGGCAGCGTCATTTTCGACGAGCCGCTGAATGAAGAGCAAGTTTTTTCCATCGCCCGCCGCGTCACGGCGGCGACGGACTTTGCCCGCCTGCGTCTCAACCGGCAAAACAGGCAGTATTTCCTCGCTGCCGCTCCCCAGGATTATGAAGTGCTGGATTTCGCCTCGGAGGCGGAATGGCACGCCGCCCTCGCCCCGCTGGCCCGCCAGCCGATGCCGGCTTTTTACGACGCGCCCTTGTACGAGCTGAAAATCTGCCGGATCAACGGCGAGTACCGCGGCGGGTTTATGCGCGGCAACCATATCGGCGGCGACGCCTGGACGGCCAAGCTGTTGTTTGACTCGTTCGCAAAAGAATATATCGGCAAAATGGGGCCGATGCGCCCGCCCGCCTATACATACCGCGATTTCATCCTGGAAGAGGCGGCTTATTTACGCTCGCCGGAATACGAAGACGACCGGCGCTTCTGGCGGGAGGAAATGCCGGTTCCCCCGCCGCTCGGCCGCCTGAAACCCGGCGCCGATGCCCCAACCCGCCGGGCGGACGCCGGGCGGGATTCATTTCCTCTGGAAAAAGAAATGATGATCGAGCTCAGGAAATTCAGCAAAAAAAACCGCCTGGCCGCGGACGTGCCTTTTCTGGCCGCTTTGCTCCTGCTGCTCCAGCGCTCCGGCGATCAGGACGGCGCCTCGGTCGGTTTTACCGCCCTCAACCGGGAGCCGCACCAACTGCGCACCATGGGGCTTTTCGTCTCGACTCTGCCGATCTGCTGCCGGGCGGAAGAAGACATGAGTTTGCGCGCCTTTCTCACGCTGGTGCAGCGCAAACGGGAGGCGGCGCTGGCCCATCGCCGTTACCCCCTGGCCCGGATGCTGCGCGATTTGCGTGAAACTTACCCGCATACGGAAAATCTTTACAATGTCCTTTTCGCTTACCAGATAATCCGGCCCACCTTCGCCCCCTCCATGCGGGCGATCTGGTACGAGAGCGGCCAATGCGGCACGCCGCTGAATTTTCATATTGAGGATTTGCAAAAAATAGATTATTATTCTTTGCAAATCGAGTACCAGCTGGAGCTTTTTACGGCCGCGGACGCCGCCGCCCTGCATAAACGCTATGTTCATATCCTGGGGCAAATCCTGGCGGCCCCGGATCTGCCGCTCAAGGATCTGGACATCCTGGCGCCTGAGGATAAAGCTCTTTGGGCCGCCCTGAACTCCACCCGCCACCCCTTCGCGCCACGGCCGCTCCCAGCGTACATCCTGGAGCGCGCCGCCCGCGTTCCGCGGGCCTGCGCCGTTCGCTGCGGCGAGGTCAGCATGAGTTACGCCGCCCTCGCCGCTCAGGCGAACGCCGCCGCCGCGCTCTTGCGAGCGCGGGGCGCGCCCAGGGGGAGCGCCGTGGCGGTGATGACGGAGCGCCGGCTGGAATTGCCGGCGCTCCTGCTCGGCATTATGCTGGCCGGCTGCGCCTACCTGCCCATCGACACCTCGTCCCCCAAGGAACGGGTGGACTTCATTTTGGCCGACGCCGGCGCGGCCTTTCTTTTTTACGCCCCCGCTTTCGCTGACCGCTTCACTCCCGGCATACCCGCCCTGCCGCTCCCGCTGCCGGAAACCGCCGCTAACGCCGCGCCGGAGCCAGAGTCGGCCGGCCAGCCGGGCCAGCCAGGCGCTCCCGTCTCTCCTGCCCCCGCTTCTCCTGCCCCCGCCTCTCCCACCGGTTCCACCACCATGGCCGCTTCGCCGGCCCCTGCTTCTCCCGCCGGAGCCGGCGAAGCTTTGAGCCCGGAGGACGCCGCTTATATCATCTACACTTCCGGTTCCACCGGCCGCCCCAAAGGAGCGCGAATTCAGCACCGGGCCATCGTCAACCGCCTGGCCTGGATGGAGGCGGCCTACCCGCTGGCGGAAGGGGAAACTTTAATCCAAAAGACAAATTATTCCTTTGATGTATCTGTCTGGGAATTTTTCTGGCCGCTCATGACCGGCCGTTCGCTCTATCTCCCCCCCCCGGGAACGGAACTGGATCCGGTGCTGCTGGCGGCGGACATCAACGCGGCCGAAGTGCGCACAATCCACTTTGTCCCCTCTTTGCTCCATCTTTTCCTCACCTGCGTCCGCCAAACCGGAATCGCCCTGCCCACCCTGCGGCGGGTTTTTGTCAGCGGCGAAGCCCTCACCCCTGAGACTTGCGCGCTTTTTTACGAAGTCTTCCCTGACGGCGTGACTTTGCACAACCTCTACGGCCCCACGGAATGCGCCATCGACGTCCTCCGCCACGACTGCGCGCCGGGGGAAACGGAAATCCCGCTCGGCCGCCCGGTCTGGAACACGGAGGTCTACGCCCTGGACGCCCACGACCGCCTTTTGCCGCCCGGCCCCGCCGGCGAGCTGGCCTTCGGCGGCTGGCAGCTTGCCGCCGGCTATGTCGATTCCGCCCAGGACGCGGGCCGTTTTGTCCTGCATCCCCTCTGGGGGCGGCTGTATAAAACGGGTGATCTGGGCAGTCTGCGCCATGACGGCCGCATCCTTTTTCACGGCCGCCGCGACGATCAGATCAAAATCTACGGCCGCCGGATGGAACCGGCGGAAATCGAAACCGCCCTGCGCTCTCATCCCGATGTGACGGACGCCGCCGTGATCCCGCGCGACGGCAGTCTGACCGCTTTTTACACCGGTATGGCGGAAATCAGTCCGGCCGCCTGGCAGGCTTATCTGGGCGGCAAACTGCCCGTGCCTATGATTCCCCGCGCCTTCCGCCATTTGGACGCGCTGCCCCACACCCGCAGCGGCAAGTTGGACAAAACCGCCCTCGCTGCTCTGCCCGCGCCGCCGCCGGAAGCCGAGGCGCGGACTTCCTTGCCGGCCATCGGGGAGATGGAAAAGATTTTGACCGCCGTCATCAGCAAAACGCTGGGCGGCCGCGAACTCGGCGTGACCGACAGCCTGGCGGAAGCGGGCCTTGACTCGCTCGCCATCCTGAGCGTCGTCACCCAGCTCGCGGGCGCGGGCATCGAAATCCGGGCCGAGGAATTTTACCTCTTTCCCACGATCCGGACTTTGGCCGCGAACGCCGGTTTGCGCAAACAAGGGCTGATCCATGTGTTTCATCCGACGGAAAACGATACGGCTGTCCTGGCCATCCCTTACGGCGGCGGCAGTTACGGCGCTTTTTTCGCTCTGGCCGGCGAAATGTTTCGCCAGGCCCGGATCCCGCTGGCGGCGGCCCAAACGGCTTCCACCTCCCCGGCCGCATTGCTGGCCGAGTTGCAGCAAAAACCCTACCGCCGCTATATCGTCTACAGCTGCTGCGTCGGCTCGGCTCTGGCAATTGAGACGGCGCGCCTGATGGAAGAAAATGGATTTACGATTCTCGGCCTATTCCTGGCTTCTTCGGCCCCGCCCCTGGGCATCGGTTTTTACGGCTGGTTCTTCAATCCCTGGAACTACACGCCGGATTTTTTCATCAACCGCTATTTGCAGAATCTTTCTGAAAAATATTTTATGCTGACCAAAAATGAAATCCGCCAGTTCCGCCGTGACGCCGGTTATTTCTTCCGCTATCTCGCCGGACGGCGGCGTCCGCCCGCTTGCCCCGTCCACGCGCTTTGCGGCGGGTCGGATCCGATGCTGAAAAACGTGGATACCGGCAGCCGCTGGGAAAAATATTTCGGCCGCCCGGTCAACCTCATATTTTTCCCCGACACCAAGCATTATTTTACCCAAATCCATCCGGAAATGACAGCCAGCCATATATTGCGCAGCCTGCCCCCGGAGTAAGCGGATCTGGAACGCGGGGAGCCGCCCAATCCCTTTAAGACAAGCAGGCGAGATTGGTAAAATGTGGCGCGATGATTAAGCGTGCCATTCATCGGCGCCCTGATCTCTGGAAAAACCCCCCTTGCTTTGGCGGCGGGTTCATGGTAAAATTAATCTCAGTCAGCAACCGCATAATGATTCTCTGGGGATAGGTGCAATTCCTTACCGGCGGTACAGCCCGCGAGCCGCAAGGCAGATCCGTTGCGATTACGGAGCCGACAGTTACAGTCTGGATGGGAAGAGACAAGTTCTCCGGAACTATTGTTCCGGAGCGCCGCGCTTGTGTTTCATTCCGCCCCGGAGACGTCCGGGGCGTTTGCTATTCTATCCCCTTCCCTTCCCTTCTCTCCCCGTATTGGAGGCGCCATGACTGAGGAAAAATACATGCGCCGGGCCTTGGAGCTTGCCGCCCGCGCCAAAGGCCGCACCAGCCCCAACCCCATGGTCGGCTGCGTAATCGTCTGGGACGGCGCCATCGTCGGCGAGGGGTTTCACGCAAAAGCCGGCGAACCCCACGCGGAAATCCTGGCTTTGCGCGCAGCCGGGCCCCTGGCCGCCGGGGCCGACGTATACGTCACGCTTGAACCTTGCGCCCATTCCGGCCGGACGCCGCCCTGCTGCGACGCCCTGATTGCCGCCGGCGTCCGGCGCGTAGTCGGCGCCATGACCGACCCGAACCCGCTTGTTTCCGGCCGGGGCTACCGCCGGCTGCGCGCGGCGGGCGTCGCAGCGGAGACGGGACTGCTCGCGGCGGAAGCGGCGCGGCTCAACGAAGCTTTTATCAAGGTCATGACCAAAGGCTTGCCCTTCGTCCTCTACAAATGCGCCATGACCTTGGACGGCAAAATCGCCGCCGCTTCCGGCGACGCCCGCTGGGTTTCCGGCCCCCGCGCCCGCCAGTACGCGCATGAGCTGCGTACTCACCATGATGTAATCATGGTGGGCAGCGGCACGTTAAGGCGGGACGATCCCGCCTTAACCTGCCGGCTGCCGGGCGGGCGCGACCCTGTGCGCTTGATCGTAGACGGGAAATTAACCGTCCCCGATCAAGCGCGGGCGCTGTTCCCCCGCTCCCCCGCCTCCCTTTGTTTGCTGGCGGCGGGGGAGCGGGCCCCGGCCGCGCGGCGGGCGGCTCTCGCCGCCCGTCCCGGCGTCGAAGTCTGGCAATACGCGGCGGGGGAGCATCCGCCGCTGCCGGAGTTGATGCGCGACGTAGCGCGGCGGGGCTGGAACAGCGTATTACTGGAGGGCGGCGGCGAACTGGCCGGCCATATGCTGGCCGCCGGGCTGATCGACAAAATCGAGTTCATCGTAGCGCCCAAATTCATCGGCGGGGCCGGCCCTTCGCCGCTGCGGGGCCTGCAACTGGAGCGGATGGCCGACGCCGTCCCCCTCCGCTCTTTGACGGCGGAATTTATCGGCCCGGATCTCAAAATAAGCGCGTATGTCGGAGCGGCCGGAGCGGACGACCCGCCCGCCCCGGCCTGAAGGCGGTGATTTTATCTTTACCGGGATAATAGAAGAACTCGGCTTTTTGGAAAAAATTGACACAGGGCGGGAAAGCGCCCTGCTCACGGTCAAAGCGGAGCGAACGCTTGCCGGCACGGTCACAGGAGACAGCATCGCCGTTAACGGCGTGTGCCTGACGGTCACATCCTTGCCTGGCGGCGGCCGTTTTACCGCCGACGTCATGCCGGAAACTTTGAGCCATACCGCGCTGCGCGCCCTGACTTCAGGCGCGCCCGTCAACCTGGAGCGCGCCCTCACTCTCGCTTCCCGCCTGGGCGGCCATATCGTGAGCGGCCATGTGGACGGCGTCGGCGCCCTGCGGCGGCGAACTCCGGCCGGCGTCGCGGAAATCCTGACGATCGAAGCCCCGCCCGCCCTGCTGCGCCAAATGATCCCCAAAGGCTCTATCGCCGTGGACGGGATTTCCCTCACCTTGGTGACGGTGGCGGCGGCGGCCTTCACCGTCTCCGTCATCCCCCACACCATGCGGGAAACAACGCTTGGGCGCGCCCGGCCCGGCGCTTTGCTCAACCTGGAAACAGACGTTTTGGGAAAATATGTTGACCATTTTCTCAAAACAGGGCGCCGCTCCCCTTTTCCGCCGCCGGAATCACCGGCGTCCCGGCAAGCGCCGCCGGAACCGCCTTCGTCTTCGCCATCGCCGCCGGGCGGGCTGACTTTGGAATTTTTGCGGCAAAACGGATTTTAAGCCCTACACAGCCATAAGCAAGGAGGAAAATAATGGAATCAGACACTGCCGTTTTCAACACTATTGAGGAAGCGCTGGCGGATATCAGCGCCGGCAAAATGATTGTGGTCGTGGACGACGAAAACCGGGAAAACGAGGGCGATCTCATCATGGCCGCCGAAAAAGTCACTCCCGCCGCCGTCAATTTCATGGCCACTTACGGGCGGGGCCTCATCTGCGCCCCCCTGACGGCGGAAAAACTGACCGCCCTGCAACTGCACCAGATGGTTGACCGCAACACCGACCCGCACGGCACGGCCTTCACCGTCAGTGTTGACGCCGCTTCCAGCACGACCGGCATTTCCGCTTACGAGCGCGCGGAAACCATCCGGATTCTCGCCGCCCCGGCCAGCCGGCCGGAGGATTTGCGGCGGCCGGGACATATTTTTCCGCTCCAGGCGCGGGAAGGCGGCGTACTCGTCCGCACCGGCCACACGGAAGCGGCGGTGGATCTGGCCCGGATGGCCGGCCTGACCCCGGCGGGCGTCCTGTGCGAAATCATGAAGGACGACGGGACGATGGCCCGCGTTCCCGACCTGGCCCTTTTCGCCCGGCGGCACGAGCTGAAATTCATCACGGTCAAAGATCTGATTCTTCACCGGCGGCGGCACGAAAAACTCATTGAAGTCACGGATAAAATCGACCTGCCGACGGAATACGGCCATTTCAGCGCCGTCGCTTACCGCAGTTTTATCGACCATCAGGAACACCTGGCCATGCTCAAAGGCGATATCTCAGACGGCGAGCCGGTTCTCGCGCGCGTCCACTCGGAATGCCTGACCGGCGACGTTTTTCACTCCCGCCGCTGCGACTGCCGCGACCAGCTGGCGGCCGCGCTGGCCCAAATCGAGCGGGCCGGGCGGGGACTGCTGCTCTACATGCGGCAGGAGGGCCGGGGCATCGGTTTGTTCAACAAAATCAAAGCCTACAAACTCCAGGAGGAAGGGCGCGACACGGTGGAAGCCAACCTGGCCCTCGGCTTCGCCCCCGATCTGCGGGATTACGGCATCGGGGCGCAGATCCTCGCCGACCTGGGCGTGACAAAAGTACGCCTGATGACCAACAACCCGCGCAAGATCGTGGCCCTGGAAGGCTACGGCATTGAAGTGACGGAGCGCGTGCCGATCGAAATCACCCCCCGCCCGGAAAACAAGAAATATCTCGTCACGAAAAAATCCAAGCTGGGCCATTATCTTTCCGTATTGCCAGGCAAAAATTAACTTATTTTACTCATTTTACCGCTTCGGCTGTTTTACTCATTTAAGTCATTTAAGTCAATCAAATCATTTATGTCATTTATGTCAATCAAATCATTTATGTCATTTATGTCTTTTATGTCATTTAAAATGTTTTAGTGTGTAAACCGTTTAGACCATTTAAACTATCAGGGAGGAAAATCCATGCGCAATATAATTGAAGGAAAACTCATCGGCGAAGGGCTTAAATTCTGCCTGGTCGCCGCCCGGTTCAACGAATTTATCACCGGCAAACTCATCGGCGGAGCCGAGGACGCGCTGCTGCGGCACGGGGTCGCGCCGGAAAATATCGATCTGGTCTGGACGCCGGGCGCCTTTGAAATACCGCTGGCCGCCCAAAGAGCCGCCCTGTCCCGGAAATACGACGCCGTTATCTGCCTGGGCGCCGTTATTCGCGGGGCGACGCCGCATTTTGACTATGTAAGCGCGGAGGTCAGCAAAGGAATCGCCCAGGTCGCGCTTGCCTCCGGCGTCCCCGTCAGTTTTGGCGTGCTGACCACGGACACGATCGAACAGGCGATTGAGCGCGCGGGAACAAAAGCGGGCAACAAAGGTTTTGACGCGGCGCTGGCCGCCATAGAGACGGCTAATTTGTTCAAATTGTTCCCGGCGCCGGAATACAGGGTCTGATATGGACAAGCTTCCGTATTTACTGCTCATGGTCTTTGCCGGCTGGTGCGGGGGAGTGCAGGCGTCCGTCAATTCCGGCCTGGGCAAGCGCGTCGGAACCGTAGAGGGCAGCCTGATCTCTTTTACGGTCGGAGCGCTCGCCCTGACAATCGTATTTTTCTTTTTTGGCAAAGGCGACATCAGCGCCGCGCTGACCGCCCCGAAATGGCAGCTTACCGGGGGACTGCTGGGAGCCGCCGTCGTCGTCAGCATGATCGTCTCCGTCCCGCACATCGGCGTCGCGAGCGTCATGCTCGGCGTCATAGTAGGCCAGCTGACCAGCTCGCTTTTCATCGACAATTTCGGCCTGATGGGAGCGCCGGTCGTCCCCTTCGACCTGTACCGGCTGATCGGGGTCGTATTCATGCTGATAGGCGTACTGTGCGTATTCCGCCAGCAGCTATTTCACTGAACTTTTCTTTTCCCGAAGGAAACGTTTCGGAACCCTTTGTCTCTCGAATTGCATACTGTTAACATTATTTCACTAAAGCGGACTGACGCCCACAACCCAAAACTCGGGGCGCGTCAGTCCGCTTTAGTTTTATCATATGGTTCACGCTGCGCGCGCCGCGCCAGGGCGCGGCGTTAGTACCTTACGGACATTCACTTGATTTCTTGTTTTTTATTGTAGAAGCGTGTCCGTAAGGTACTAAGACGTGTATGTTTTACTCTCCAAAAACGCCGCCAACTCCTCTTTGCTCACGCCAATACCCAATTTTGACGGCAGCAGCCCGCCACCCAGGCGAAAAGAGGGTACTGCGGGAAAATCGCACACTTCCCAGGCCTGGCGGTTGTTTTCCCGCAGTCTGTCCCCGTACAGGCCGCTGCCGAGCGCGTCCGCCAAACCGGCTTGATCCAGCAAGCCGGCGGTCGCCGCCTGAATCGCGCCCACTTTTTCAATATCCGCCTCGTCAATCAAGGCGGCGCGGTACATCCGGCGGTGGTATTCGTCCATATCCGCGCCCTGCTCCAGCGCAAAATACATGGCCCTGGCGCAGAGGTCGCTGTGGCGTCCGTACTGCTCAGGGCGGGGATGCGCCTCGCACGGGCGCCATTCCACCTCAAGGTCCGGATACAGGCGCAAAAGTTCTGTCAGGAGTTCATGCCCCTGCAAACAGAACGGGCAGGCATAATCGAAGAACACTTCCAGTTTCGCCATTTTCAGCCCTCCGCAATATCAAGATTCCACATTTTCCTGTGGATAGCAATTATTATATCATGCCGTTTCAAGCTGCGGAGAATTATTTTTTCCAAAAAACAGTCCGCTCTCCGTTCCACTCTTGACGCGTATTCGCCGCCAGCCGGGTCAACTTTCCAAACGGTGGGGGACAAAAAATTTTGATTTTTGTTAAATTTTGCTATTGACAAATGGGGATAAATAGGGTATTATTGTTAGCGCAAGCTAATTAGCTTTGGCTTGCTCCACTATTTTCTCGTTGCCATTTAGTCTTTAACAGAATTTCGTTTTCAGCAAGCCCTGATTACGGGAGAGAGGGGGTGAATACATGCTCAGAGTAACGGTTTTGCCTGTTCTGGTTCTGCTGCTGTTTTTCGCGGCGGCGGGAGCGGTTCTGGCGGCGGACTACAATTCCTGGGGTGAAATAGTGGATGAGATGGCGGCCGTGTGCGACGATGCGTATGAAATTTACTTAGCGGGCGATATCGCCGGCGCCAAGGCTCAGGTGGACGTCGCATATTTCAGTTTTTACGAAAAATTGGGCTTTGAAAGAACCGTGATGGCCTATGTTTCCGGTGATCGGGCCGCTCAGGTCGAGTATCAGTTCAGCCTGATCAAAAAAGCAATGACGGCGGGCGCTCCCCAAGACTCCGTCCGGGAGGATCTGAATACGCTCGTGCGTTTTCTGCGCGAGGACGCCGCCCAGCTGGACGGCAAAACAGAAAGCCCGACGGCTGTTTTTCTCGCTTCGTTTCTGATCATTTTGCGCGAGGGCTTCGAGGCGATCATCATCGTGGGCGCGATTGTGGCCTATCTGGTCAAAAGCGGCAATAAGCAAAGAACCGGCACGGTTTACCGGGGTTCGATCCTTGCCCTTGCGGCCAGCGTCGTGATGGCTTTTATCCTGAACGCCCTGTCCGGCGCGAGCGGCGCCCAGCAGGAAATCATCGAGGGCGTGACGATGCTGGTGGCTGTCGCGGTGCTGTTTTACGTCAGCAATTGGATGGTCGGCAAGGCGGAAGCTGACGCCTGGAGCGGATATATTGAAGGGAGGGTACAAAGTTCCATTGCCAAGGGCAGTGTTTTCTCGCTGGCTTTCGCGGCCTTCTTGGCGGTTTTCCGCGAAGGGGCGGAAGTGATCCTTTTTTACCAGGCGCTGCTCGCGGATACCGAGACTTACGCCAACATGATCTGGGCCGGGTTCGGGGTTGGTTGCGCGGCGCTGGTCGTGGTTTACATCCTCATCCGGGTTCTGAGCCTGCGGTTGCCGCTGAAACCGTTTTTCCTCGGCACAAGCGCGCTGCTGTCCGTGATGGCGATTTCCTTCATCGGTTCCGGCGTCAAGGAATTGCAGGAGGGCAACGCCGTCAGCGTCACGCCGGTCGCCGGGATCTCCTCGGTCGATTTGCTGGGCATATATCCGACGCTGGAGACTTTGATTCCGCAAATCGTTTTGCTGGCAGTCACGATCGTTACCTTCACCATTCAAGTGAAAAAATGGAAAAAACAACCAAGTTCTGCTTCTTAGGAGGAAGATGAAATGAAAAAATCGATCACCATTCTGTTTGTTCTCGTTCTGGCTCTGGCCACTTTGGCCGCCTGCTCCACCCCCGCCCCCAGTCAGCCCACCACGGCTCAGAATAACCAGCCCGCCGAACCTCCGGCCCAGCCCGAAGCCAGCGGCCCCGCGGTCGCGCCCGGCGATGTGGCGGGATTTGAAGAATTTCCGATTGGCGACGATATCGAGCTTGGGCCGCTGAACGTGGCTGGCGTTTATTTCCAGCCGGTGGATATGGAACCGGCCGGCAACAGCCTGGCCGCCTCCGAGTCCGATATGCACATGGAAGCTGATATTTCCGCTTTGGCCGGCAACACGCTCGGCTACGGCGCCGGCGATTTTGTGCCTTATCTTACAGTCAACTATGAGCTGGAAGCCGAGGACGGCACGGTGAGCGAGGGAAGTTTCATGCCGATGAGCGCGAGCGACGGCCCGCATTACGGCGCCAACATTAAATTCCCGGCGGCCGGAACCTATACAGTCCGTTTCATCATTGAAAACCCCGAAGCGCAAGGTTACTTGCTGCATGTTGACCCGACGACCGGCGTTGACGGCCGTTTCTGGAACGAGCCGCTTGTCGCCGAGTGGGAATTCGATTTCGTCCCCCGTTCTTGGTAAAATATTCCATATAATCCGGTAAAGACGGAGCGCCGGGCCTGGAGCGCGGCGCCCCGTTTCCCATTTATAGCGTTGCGGAGGCTCTATGCTGCGTTATTTTATCCTGGTGCTGCAAAATTCGCTGAGCGTTTTTATTCTTTTGGCCCTGATTTTGGCTCTGGTCTGTAACGGCCGGAGCGCGGCCTGGAAAAAATGGCTCCCGCCCGCCGCCGGCCTGGGGGCGTTTTTGGCTTTGACGACGGCGGTTTTGCGGCGCGCCACCAATTTGATCAACCGCGAGTATTGGAACGTCGGTATTTTGTCCGTGTCAATCGTCGCGGCTGTTTTTTTTCTCGCGGCGGTCTGGCGCGAGAGCAGGCGTGAACGCGGGGACACGGGACGCCGAAGGCGGCGTCCCCTACGGGAACAGGGCGCGGGCGACGGCACGGCGGACACGGCGACGGACGCGGGCGGCGGCCGTTTGACCGTTTTTGTTTTTCAGGCGGCGGCGGCTTTGCTCTGCGCCTCCTTGCTCTTTTACACCTTGATCGATATTTTTTTGTATCCGGCGGATTTCGTCCTCGTCGGCGAAAGCGTCTTCAGCACGGAGTTTCTTTTTAAATTCATCGGTTACGCGGGGGGCCTGCTCCTGGCCGCCCTCATCAGCTGGGGCCTGTTTCGGGCCAGCGGCTACCTGCGCTCCGTTTGGCCCTCGCTTTGCCGGGCGCTCCTGACGGCGGCCCTGCTCGTCAATCTCGTCAGTCAGGCGGCGGCTATCCTGCAGTTTTTGTACGCCCGGCGCCTGATTCCCACCTCCAGAACCCTTTTCGCCGTCTTAAAACAAATCGTCAATTACCATGATTTTTTCCTCTACGCCGTCATGGGCCTGACTTTTTTCATCCCCCTCATAGTCTGGCGGGCGAGTACGCGCGGCGGCGGCAGTTTCGCCAACCCGGCCGAGCGGCGGAAAAGCCTGGCGGCCGCCCGCGGGCGGATCCGCTGGAGCGCTGTGATCATCCTCGGTTACGCCCTGGTCGTCCTTTGTTTGACCGCCGGGCGCGCCTATAGCGAAAAAGAAGTCGTTCTTTCCCCGACGGAGCCGATGGAGATAATCGGCGCGGAGATCGTTATTCCGGCGGAAAATATCAGCGACGGGCATCTGCACCGTTTTCTCTACACGGCCTCGAACGGCGTGGGCGTGCGTTTTATCGTGATCAAAAAAAATGAATCCTCCTACGGCGTCGGCCTGGACGCCTGCGATATCTGCGGCCCCACGGGCTATTACGAACGCGGCGACGAGGTGGTGTGCAAACTGTGCGACGTGGTGATGAATAAATCAACCATCGGTTTTAAAGGCGGCTGCAATCCCGTGCCCTTCCCCTACGCGATGCGGGAGGGGAAGATGGTGATCCAGACCGCGGATTTGGAAAACGAGAAAAGCCGCTTTAAATAGTTTTAAAACAGTCAAAATTATTTTAAAACGGCCAAAAATATAGGAGAAAAACAAAGGAGACGGAAAAATGTTTTTGCGCATGGTCAAAGGAGCGCTGCTGCGGCAAAAGGGAAAAATGCTCATGATCGCTTTTACCGTGGCCCTCGGCGCTTCGCTGGCCGCGGCCATGCTGAACGTCATGCTGGACGTGGGCGACAAGGTGAATCAGGAGCTGAAAACTTACGGCGCCAATATCAATGTCCGGCCGAAAGAGGCTTCGCTGCTGAACGATCTGTACGGCATGGACGAAGGGGCCGCCGAGACCGCGCGTTATCTGCGGGAAGACGAACTGGGCAATATCAAGACTATTTTCTGGGCCTTCAATATCGTGGATTTTGCTCCTTTTCTGGAGACAAAGGCCCGCTTGAACGGCGCGGATGAGATAAAACTGGCCGGCGTCTGGTTTGACCGCCATCTGGAGCTGCCGACCGGGGAAAACCTGAACACCGGCCTGGCGCGAATGAAAAGCTGGTGGGACGTGAGCGGGCAATGGCCGGCGGACAGCGACGCGGATACGGCGCTCGTCGGCGCTTTACTGGCGGAGCGCTACGGCATCCAGCCCGGTGATCAGCTCGCTTTAAGCCTGGGCGGCCAGAGCGCCATCCTGCGGGTCAGCGGCGTTTTCGAGGCCGGCAGCGACGAGGATGAACAAATATTTACCCCTCTGCCCGTCGCCCAGCGTCTGGCCCAGCGGCCCGGCCTGGTCAGCCGGGTGGAGGTCAGCGCCCTGACGACGCCGGACAACGAACTGTCGCGCCGGGCGGCCCAAAACCCCAAAAGCCTTTCGATTAAGGAATGGGAAACCTGGTACTGCACCGCTTATGTCAGCGCCATCTGCTATCAGATCGACGAAGTGCTGAGCGAGTCCGTTTCCAAGCCTGTCCGCCGGGTGGCCGAGTCGGAAGGGGCTATTTTGGAAAAAACGCAGCTGCTCATGCTGCTGATCACCATTTTGAGCTTGCTCGGCTCGGCTCTGGGCATCTCAAACCTGGTCACGGCCAGCGTCATGGAGCGCAGCCGGGAGATCGGCCTGCTCAAAGCGGTGGGCGCGAACAATATCTCCGTCGCGGGGCTTGTTCTGGCGGAAATAACGGCGACCGGCCTGCTGGGCGGGGCGGCCGGCTATTTCGCCGGGCTGGGCTTCGCTCAGATCATCGGCCGCTCGGTTTTCGGGGCGGCGATCGAAATAAAACCCATGGTCATTCCCATAGTCGCCGTGCTTGTTT
>JAIRRL010000198.1 GCA_031255985.1 Gracilibacteraceae bacterium | reverse complement strand
AGTAGTCACATTTTCTCAAAACCAGCAAACCCCGCTGTTTCCGGGCCAAGGCGCGCTATTTCAGCGAAAACGGAGCACCAATGCGCTTCGTTTTCGCTTTTCAACTGGCAAACTCGGGTCCTAACACAGCCCGCCGCCAATATCAAGATCTTCGCGCGCAATTTCAATGTCGCCGTCCCGCGCCCCCGGTTCCGCCGGTGAGGCCGCCCAGGGCCAAAAACCGCGTCCAAAGCAAAAAATAGCTTGCGCGGCGCCGGAAAAAGTGATAATATATTTCCGGAACATGTTGTTCCGGAAATATGCGCGGAGAAGTACTCAAGCGGCTGAAGAGGGCGGTTTGCTAAACCGTTAGAGCGGGTGACCGCTGCGGGAGTTCGAATCTCCCCTTCTCCGCCATTTTTTTCGGCTCTGTCCCGGCCTCCCGGCCAAGAAAGGAATGGGATCAAATCTGATGAAGAAAAAAATCGTCTTGCTGTTAGTTGTCCTGCTCGCGCTGACGGCGGCGCCGGCGGGCGTCTGGGCCAGGGTGGAGATACTGCCGGATACCAACCCCGAAATAATAGACGCATTGGAGTTCAAGGATATACCCTCTCTGGTCTACAACCGCAACGGCATGTTCATCGCCGCTGAGAATTCCCTGTATGTACCGGGTGGCGGCGGCGCGGGAGCGGTTTTCGCGAATATGGTCAATCAATTGCAGGGAGCTATGGCCGGCTATGTCGAGGTATTGCCGGACGGTTCCGTCGGTTTCAAACAAAACTGGGGATCGACGGAAGTATACAAAGTCGCCTATGACGTTTATGTCCTGCTGGGTGTTCAGATCGCGACCGTCCAGGCGCAGGCCGCCAGCCTTTCCGCCTCGATGAGTTCCGTTTCCGGCCAGCTTGACTCCGCCGCTCTCAGTGTGGAAAAGGCCGGCGACACGATGGTCAATGCGATGGAAAGTCTTTACATTTCTTATAATTCCCTGCGGGAGCGGCGCCTGGCCCTGGAAGCCAAAAGGGGCCTGGCGGAAAAAGGTCTCGCGATCGCCCGTCTCCAGCGGGAGTTGGGCATGAATCTCGAAGTTGACGTCACTTTGGCTGAGATCTCGCTGCGGGAACTCGACGACGGGCTGCGGCAGCTCCGCAACAGCGAGGCCACTTTGATCCGGCAGTTAAACGTCAATATCGGCCAGGACGCGGCTCACGCCATGCAAATCGGCGCGGTGCCCGTGATCAGCGGCGATTCTGTTTCCCGGCTTGACTGGGAGGCGGACGCGGAAAAATATTCCGACGGCAGCTATGATGTCCGCAGCGCCGTGCTGGCGGACGACGACCACGGCATGGCCTACGCCCGCGCCGGATATAAGGAAAATTTGCGCGGACTCTATCTGACCTTGATCGACAAGCAGCAAGCCCTGAATCTGGCGAGTTCCAAGCATACGGCCGCTCAGCGCCAGTTTGCTTTTGCCGAACTCAAATACCAGCTCGGCCTGCTGGCTGAAGTGGCGTATCTGTCGGAAAAAAGCGCGTTCCAGGACGCGGACGCGGCCTATAAAACCGCCTATAACGATTTTTACCAGGCTTACAATAATTACGAATGGGGAACGCTCGGTCTCGTCGTTTCCGGCGGAGGCGCGGGTTGAGCCGGATCACGAAAGCGGTCATTCCGGCGGCGGGTCTGGGAACAAGGTTCCTGCCGGCCACAAAGGCGCAGCCGAAAGAAATGCTGCCGGTGGTGGACAAGCCTACAATTCAGTACATTGTTGAGGAAGCCCTGGAAGCGGGCATTGAGGATATACTTATCATCACGGGCCGCGGCAAGTCGATGATCATGGATCATTTCGACAAGTCCTTTGAGCTGGAAACAACCTTGGTTCAGCGCGGCAAGGAAGATCTGTACCGGGAAGTGGACAAAATCTCCCGGCTGGCAAATATATTCACCATCAGGCAGAAAGAACCCCTGGGGCTTGGCCACGCCGTACTCTGCGCCAAGAATTTTGTCGGCGCCGACCCCTTCGCCCTGATGCTGGGGGACAATTTTGTGCTGGGAGAACGGCCCTGCCTGGCTCAGTTGGCGGAAATATTCGCGGAAACGGAACAAACGGTGATCGGTCTCATGGAAGTGACGGAGAGCGAAGTTTCCCGCTACGGCATAGTGCGGACGCAGGGGGAGGCGGCGAGCGGCAAAGTCGTCATCGAGTCGCTGGTGGAAAAACCGGCGCCGGCGGAAGCTCCTTCCCGCCTGGCGATTATGGGCCGCTATATCCTTACGCCGGAAATATTTTCCATATTGGAAGGGCTGCCGCCGGGACGGGGCGGCGAAATCCAGCTTACGGACGGAATCAGCCGTTTACGCCAGATTCAGCCCGTTTACGGCTGCGTGATCGAAGGCGAGAACTTTGACGTGGGCGACCGTATGGGTTTCATCCGCACCAACGTGGAAATAGCTCTGCGCCGGCAGGATATGCGCCGCGAAATGCTGGAATATCTCTCATCTTTGCGGGAAAGACTGGAGGACGCGGAAGCTTGAACGAACTGGAAATCAAGGCGCTGGCCCGGGCGGTGCGCCGGGGCGTGATCCGGGCGACGGCGGCGGCGGGTTCTGGCCATCCGGGCGGCTCCCTCTCGGCGGCGGATATTTTGGCCGCGCTTTACGGCGGGACAATGCGCGCGGATCCGGCCAGGCCCGACGATCCGGAGCGGGATCGTTTTGTGTTAAGCAAAGGGCACGCCGCCCCCGCTCTTTACGCCGTTCTGGCGGAGCGGGGCTATTTTCCCCGGTCGGAGCTGACGGAGCTGCGCCGCGTTGACGGCAGGCTGCAGGGCCATCCGGATATGCTCAAAATACCGGGGGTGGACGCTTCCACCGGCTCTCTCGGCCAGGGTCTGGCCATTGC
Organism: Gracilibacteraceae bacterium; assembly: GCA_031255985.1. GTDB lineage: Bacteria > Bacillota > Desulfitobacteriia > Desulfitobacteriales > Syntrophobotulaceae > JAIRRL01. Next base: position 20,263 of record JAIRRL010000198.1, on the reverse strand, counting down.
GGCCGGCCTGGCGCTCGCCGCCCGCGTTACCGGACGCGCTTACCGGGTTTACACGCTGCTGGGCGACGGGGAAACGGCGGAAGGCATGGTTTGGGAAGCCGCGATGGCGGCCGCGCATTATCGCCTGGATAATCTGACGGCGATAGTGGATGTGAACGGTCTCCAGATCGACGGGCCCACCGCCAAAGTGATGAATTCGGAACCGCTTGACGCCAAATGGGCGGCTTTCGGCTGGCGGGTTTTCGACGTGGACGGACACGATCCGGCGGCGCTGCTGGCGGCTTTGGCCGCGGCGCGCCGGACGCGGGAACAGCCGGCGGTGCTGCTGGCGCGGACGATAAAAGGCAAAGGAGTGTCCTTTATGGAAAATCGGGCCGAATGGCACGGCAAAGCGCCGAACGCGGAACAGGCCGCCCAGGCGCTGGCGGAGCTGGCGGACGGCGCGGCATGACGGAACATATCGCCACGCGGGAAGCTTACGGCCAGGAACTTTTGGCCCTCGGAGCCGAAAACCCGCGGATCGTCGTCCTTGACGCCGATCTGTCCGGCTCGACCAGGACGAATCTTTTCGCGCGGGCTTATCCGGAGCGATTTTTTAACATGGGGATCGCCGAACAGGACATGATGGGGTTTGCCGCCGGCCTGGCCGCCGGGGGGCTGATCCCCTTCGCCAGCACGTTCGCGATTTTTGCCGCCGGACGGGCGCTGGAGCCGGTTCGCAACTCAATCGCCTATCCCCGTCTCAACGTCAAAATCGCCGCCACTCACGCCGGTTTGAGCGTGGGCGAGGACGGCGCTTCTCATCAGGCGCTGGAGGACGTCGCCTGGATGCGAGCGGTGCCGAATATGACGGTGCTGGTTCCGGCCGACGCGACGGAAACCCGTCTGGCCACGCGGGCGGCGGCCGCCGCCGCCGGGCCGTTCTACCTCCGTCTTGGGCGGCCGGCTGTGCCGGCGCTATTTGATTCAAATTACCGTTTCGCCGTCGGCCGGATGAACGTATTGCGCGAAGGGCGGGACGTAGCGATCGTCGCGAACGGCCTGATGCTGGCGCCGGCGCTCCGGGCGGCGGAGACCTTGGCGGCGGAAGGCATAGCGGCGGCGGTGCTGAACGGATCCAGCGTCAAGCCGCTGGACGCGGAAACTTTGCTCGTCTGGGCCGCCCGCGCCGGGGCGGTGGTGACGGCGGAAGAACACAGCGTCATCGGCGGCCTGGGTTCCGCCGTGGCGGAAACGCTGGCCGAGGGCTGTCCGGTTCCGCTCGCCCGCGTCGGCGTGCGCGACAGTTTCGGCGAGTCGGGCAAACCGGAGGCGCTGCTGGCCAAATACGGCCTGACGGCGGAAGCGGTGGCGGCGGCGGTCAGGGAAACCGTGCTGCGCAAAAAATAAAAATCTAAATTAAATTGATTAATAGAGCGGATTGTGTTATATTAAAGTTTACTGATATTTTAATTGGAAAGGGTGACATCCATGAATTTATTTATCGTAATACTGCTCATCATCAGTTCGATAGGAATTATCGTTACGGTTTTGCTCCAATCCGGCAAGAGCGCCGGACTTTCCGGCTCCATCGCCGGCGCGGGCGAGCAGTTTTTCGGTAAGGCCGCGAAAAGCAAAGAAGGCGCCATATCCAAACTGGGCATTGTTTTCGCCGTCGTCTTTCTGGCCAGTTCGCTTGCCTTGTCCCTCTTCGGCCGCTGACCGGTTCCCGCAAATAATCAGTTCTGGAGGTAAATCATGGGGTTCGAGTCAACACCTTTGATAGCGGTCGTCGTCGGCGTGGCCGGTCTGGCGGTCGCGGGCGGATTTGCCGCCGGCGTCCTGAAGGAAAGCGCCGGCAACGACAAGATGAAAGAGCTTTCCAAAGCGATTCAGGAAGGGGCGATGGCCTATCTGAACCGCCAGTATAAAACATTGATCCCCTTTGTCCTGGTGATTTTTCTTGTGCTGTTTTTTGCCAAAAACTGGCAGGCCGCGGTTTCTTTTCTGAGCGGCGCCGCCGCCTCCGCCCTTGCCGGTTATGTCGGCATGTCCATCACCACGCGCGCTAACGCGCGCACGACTGAAGCCGCCCGCTCCAGCCTGAACAAAGCGCTGGGCGTTTCGTTCCGCGCCGGCGCTGTCATGGGTCTTTCCGTGGCCGGTCTGGGGCTTTTGGGCGTGGCCGGCCTGTTCATGCTTTTCAATAGCGCGGAAACGATCAATTCCTTCGCTTTCGGCGCCAGCGCCATCGCCCTGTTCGCCCGCGTGGGCGGCGGCATTTACACGAAAGCGGCCGATGTGGGCGCTGATCTGGTAGGCAAGGTCGAGGCGGGCATCCCGGAGGACGACCCGCGCAATCCGGCGGTTATCGCCGATAATGTCGGCGATAATGTCGGCGACACGGCCGGCATGGGCGCCGATCTTTTTGAATCATACGCCGCGACGACAATCGCCGGTATGCTCATCGGTTATTCCGTTTTCCGCGGCGCGGGCGTCGGCGAATGGCTTTTCCTGGCTATAGGAGCCGTCGGTCTCGTCAGCTCGATTATCGCCAGCTTTTTTGTGCGCACCGGCGAAAATGCCAATCCGCAAATGGCGCTGAATCAAGGCTTATGGGGAACCAATATCCTGACGGCCGCCGGCGCGTTCGCTCTCGTTCATCTGATGCTGCCGGCCGAGTTCGTGACGGAATCCGGCCTGGTACTCACGCCTAACGGCGTGTTTATCGCTATCGTTTGCGGTCTGGTCGTCAACATTCTCATCGGCCTGATCACGGAACATTTTACCTCCAATCAGAAAAAACCGGCCCAGTCGATAGCCGCATCAGCGGAAACCGGCGCGGCGACAGTCTTGATCTCCGGTCTGGCCGTCGGTCTCAAAAGCACGGCTCTGCCGGTTCTGACCATTTGCGCCGCCACTTACGCGGCTTTTTGGGCGGCGGGGGTTTTCGGCATCGCCATGGCGGCGATGGCCATGCTCTCAACCGCCGGCATCGTCGTGGCCATAGACTCCTTCGGCCCGGTGGCGGACAACGCGGGCGGCATCGCGGAAATGGCGGAGCTGGAGCCGAGTGTGCGCAAAACAACGGATAAACTGGACGCGGTGGGCAACACGACGGCGGCGGTGGCGAAAGGTTTCGCCATCGGTTCGGCGGCGCTGACGGCTCTCGCGCTCTTTCACGCCTACGCCGAACTGGCGGGGATAAAAAATATCGACATCCTGAACTCGACGACGATCATCGGCCTTTTTGTCGGCGCCGCTCTCCCCTTTCTTTTTTCCGCCTATGCCATGCAAGCCGTGGGCAAGGCCGCTTTTGACATGATCGGGGAAGTGCGCCGCCAGTTCCGGGAAATCCCCGGCATTATGGAAGGAACCGGCAAGCCGGATTACGCGGCTTGCGTCGATATTTCCACGCGGGCGGCAATTCGCGAGATGATCATTCCCGGTCTTCTGGCGGTGCTGACGCCGCTGGCCGTGGGTTTCCTGCTCGGAAGAGAAGCTTTGGGCGGCATGTTAGCCGGCGGCACTTTTGCCGGTTTCCTCATGGCGGTGTTCATGGCTAACGCCGGCGGCGCCTGGGACAACGCGAAGAAATATATCGAAGAAGGACATCACGGCGGCAAAGGCTCGGAAGCGCATAAAGCGGCGGTAGTGGGCGACACGGTAGGCGATCCGTTCAAGGATACCTCCGGGCCTTCCCTTAACGCCCTGATCAAGGTTATGGGCACGATTTCCCTGATCATCGCCCCTTTCCTGGTTCCTTAGTCTTAGTCCTACCGCAAAGGTTCCAAATTGAAAACGATGGGTTTATTGCGGCGTTTTTTGCCGTACTATAAAAAATACCGCGCCGTTCTGGCGATGGATCTTTTTTGCGCCGCCCTGACGACAGTATGCGAACTGGCGCTTCCCCTGATCGTCCGGTATATTACCGACACGGGCATGCGCAATCTGGCCGCGCTGACGGCGCGCTCCATATTCACTCTGGGCGGGCTGTACCTGGTTCTGCGCGTAATTGACGCTTTTGCCAATTATTATATGGCCAATATCGGCCATGTCATGGGGGCGCGAATAGAGACGGACATGCGCCGCGATTTGTTCACCCATTTGCAGCGGATGAACTATTCTTTTTTTGACAATATGAAAATCGGTCAGATTATGGCCAGAGTGACCAGCGATCTCTTTGACGTGACCGAATTTTCTCACCACTGTCCGGAAGAATTTTTTATCGCCGTCCTGAAACTGACGGCCGCCTTTGCCATTCTGTCCACGATGGACTTGACTCTGACGCTGATCATCTTCCTCACCTTGCCCTTCATGTTCATCGGCGCTTTATATTTCAACCGCCGGATGCGCCGCGCTTTCAAAAAATCGCGCAATCAGATCGGGGAAATCAACGCCCGCGTCGAGGACAGCCTGCTGGGGGTTCGCGTCGTCAAAGCCTTTGCCAACGAACACTTGGAAGAAGAAAAGTTCGAGGAAGGCAACGAGGAATTTCTGAATATCAAACGGGAGCAATACCGCTATATGGCGGGCTTCCAGACGATGACCCGCGCTTTTGACGGCCTGATGTATTTGGCTGTGGTGGTGGCCGGCGCTCTGTTCATGATTGGCGGTCGCATCGAACCGGCGGATCTGGTGGCTTATCTTCTGTATGTGACGACTTTGCTGGCGACAATCCGGCGGATAGTGGAATTCACCGAACAGTTTCAGCGCGGGATGACGGGCGTGGAACGTTTCATCGAAATAATGGACGCCGAACCTGATATTAAAGACGCGCCCGGCGCGGTCGCCCTCACTCAGGTGCGCGGCGCGGTGGATTTTGACGAGGTGAGTTTTCACTATAACGAAAACGAGCGGGATGTCCTCTCGAATATCAATCTGCATGTGGCGCCCGGTGAAAACGTAGCTCTGGTTGGTTCCTCCGGCAGCGGCAAAACGACGCTGTGCAGCCTTATTCCGCGTTTTTATGACGTCAGCGCCGGCGCTATTCGGCTGGACGGGGAGGATATTCGCTCCTACACGCTGCACTCCTTGCGCTCGCATATAGGGGTGGTGCAGCAGGATATTTACCTGTTTTCCGGCACTGTGGCGGAAAATATCGCTTACGGCAAACCGGGAGCCTCGCCGGCGGAAGTGCGCGCGGCCGCGGAACAGGCCGGGGCGCACGAGTTTATCGCCGCTTTGCCCCAGGGATACGACACTTATGTGGGAGAAAGAGGGGTGCGCCTTTCCGGCGGGCAGAAGCAGCGCGTCAGCATCGCGCGCGCTTTTTTGAAAAATCCGCCTATCCTCATTCTGGACGAGGCTACATCTTCTTTGGACAACGAAAGCGAGCGCCAGGTACAGTCGTCGCTGGAAAAACTTGCCAAAGGACGCACAACCTTTACTATTGCCCACCGGCTGACGACGATTCGCAACGCCAGAATTATTCTGGTTTTAACGGAAAACGGCATTGAAGAACAGGGCAGCCATGACGAACTGATGGCGCGCCGCGGCGTTTATTACCGCCTGTACTGCCTGTCGGCGGATATGTGGGCGGAAAACTGAGGCTAGAACAGCAGGCCGTTCAACACCTGTTCCGTCAGGCGCAGAGCGCCGTTGACGCCGTAATTCGCTTTGGGCAGCACGTCGATATAGCCCAAGGTCGGCAGCGCGATTTCCACGCCGACGAATTCGCGTTTGCGCAATTTCAGAGCCGCGATGGAACCGCCGCTGGCGAAAATCAGCTCCGCTTCCGCCTCAAACAAGCCGCGGTTCAACACGGCGGCGGCCCCCAGCCCGTCAAGGAGGGCGGTGTACTTGGCCTTGTATTCGCTGCGCTCCGGGCAAAAAACCGAGACGCTTTCCGGGATCATGCCGAAATAGCCCGTGAGAAATTTGGTGTAAGCGTAAAGCTCGGAATATGTTCCTTCCAGACCGAATTTCGCTCCCTTGGGCAAGCCGCTGAGAGCGTGAACACGGGCAATATGACTGTAGGCGCGCGCCCTGGCCCGCTCGCTTTCTTCCCGGAAAGCGGCGGCGTCGCCTCCGAGCCTGGCGCAGACGGCGCTCATCAATTCCTCCGTCGCCGCAAAGCCGACAGGAGGGCCGTCGCGGACGATATAGGGCGTTCCGTATTTTTCTTCCAGCAGACGGGCCGCCGCCAGACCGTATTCAGGCTGAAGTACGATGTTCAGGGCCGCCGCCGGCATGGCCCGAATCTCGCTCAGACCGCTTCCGGCGAAAAGAGCGCAGATCATCTCCACGCCGCAAAGGGCCAGCAGCCGCTTCATCTCGGCCAGATCGCCCCGGTAGTTCCGCTGGAATACGGACAGACCCAGCAGATTGACCGTCGCGGGCCGCAGGGCTTGGGCTGGGCAGTCGAGCTGGCGGATAAGCGCCTGGGCGGCGCTGTCGTAACCGGCGAAAATATTTTCCGAAAAGCCCGGCGTTTCTATCGTGACGCAGGGGGCGTCCGGCAGGGCGGCTTCGGCGGCGGCGCGCAAGTCGTCGCCGATGAGCGCGGCGCCGGGCGAATTTACGACGCAGAGCAGATCGGTATCCGCCTGGCGGCTCAGGCAGGGCAGCGCCGCTGCCAGTTTTTCCCGGCTGCCGTATACATAATCGCGGCCGCCCAGGTATGTGCAGGGTACGCGGGGCTGACCGAAATGCCATAAATCAGGAAAGAGCAGCGGATCCAGCCCGCCCCGCCCCAGCGTCTGACTGTCGGAGACGGCGCTGTGGTAAAATTTGCAGCCGGTGGGGCCGTTGAGCAGCACCGTCGCCCGCGCGACGCCCTCCAGAGCGAAAATGATCCCCGAAAGGCTGTCAGGCGTAATATTTGTCAAAGAGCCGTTTATCGTCCATCCACTCCCCGCGCAAATTATTTTCCAGCAGCGCCGCCCAGCGGCTGACCATGTTCAGGCCGGAGTAAAAACCGACGTCGGGACACATGGGAATCGTGTCCGTCAGGACGGACGCCGGTTCGTCCGTGGAATTGTAGTTGGTCAGCAACACGTCCGGGCCGTATTGCCGCATGTCGGCCTCCCGCTTGTTCCCGTCGTAATTTTCCTCGACGTTCAGCCCTGTGCCCAGTTTGGTCACGAAACCGGCGTCCTGGGAAAATTTCAGTATGCCGAGTTTCACGATTTCCATCCCCGCGTCCATAGCGGCTTTCAATATCCAATCGACATTGTGGTTGTAGGTGACGATCATCAGCTTGCGCCCTTGCAAAGCCGGCCGCAAAGCTTCCATCCGCCGCCGGTAGCCGGCTTCGTGTTCCCGGAGCAAATCCGCCGCCGCCGCGCGCCGGCCAAAAAAATCCGCGACCCGAAACAGCCAGGTTTTCGTCTCGTCAAAACCTACGGGGAAGCCGTCCTGCAAAAATACGCAGCCATATTCAGCCGTAAAGAATTTTTGGAGCAATCTCCCTGTATAGTCATTACTTGCCAGCAGATTGAGGGGGGCGGCCAGGAAATTCCGCAGCCGGTCAAAAGTCGTTTCGCATAGGAAGCGGCAGTTCACTTTCAGGCCGAGACGGCGCAAAAAACCTTCGATAACGCTGAAATTCGCGCCGGTGTTTTTGGCGACCACTTTTTCAAAGACGATATTGACCGCGTCAGGGATCGCTTCGACGTTCCGCTCTATGACGCCGCGGGCGAGAGCGGTATAGAGGTTCAGCATACCCTGCAAATAATCGCCGGTGAGATTGCCGTCGGTTTTGACGGCGATGACAGGCGTACCGGCGTCGGCGTGGCGGAGAACGCGGCTGACGTCGTCCCCGATGATGCCGGAGGGGCAGGAGCTGACGACGATGATCGCCTTGGGCTTTTTCTTTTTCAGCTCCAGAACTTTCGCCTCCAGTTTGTCCAAGCCGCCAAAAATCATATCGTTTTCGTTCATGAAGCTGCACTCCAGATTGGGCGAGACGGAGTTTGGCAAAAGGAGTCCGCGCTCAAACAGGCCGCGCCGGCCGGAAGAACTGATCGTCTGATAGGAAATATAGGCGCAGCTCCGGGGCGAGTGGGCGAGAACCACCGCGTCCGTCAGGTGGACGCCCATCGTGACGGCGCCGTTGAAAGCGCAGCCGTGGAGCGGATCGTCGTTTAATATGTTCAGAGACAGCATTTCGCCGCCGGGATCGTCCTTCCGCCCCGGCGAACGGGTCTTGTCCGTTTCGGCCGCGTCAGCGGCGAGGATCCCGGCGGCGGTGGGCGGGGCGCTCAGGCCCAGAACGGCGCCTTCCAGTTCTTCCTCCGTCAGGGGCAGAGCTTCATACAGGCTGACGCCGGCGTTAATCGCCCGTGCCAGCTTCCTGAAAATCCCAGCCGGTGCATAGCCAGCCTCAAGCAGCGTTTTGTTTTCCGCCTCGCAGCGGGCAAAAGCGCCGCTCCTGGGTATGGCGGCGCAAACCGGCAGCCGGACGGCCGCGGCAAAACGGGCGACGCGCCCGTCCTCCCCTTCCAAGCCGCGCCGGTTGAAAATAAGGCCGGCCACGCGCCGCTTATCGCCGTCATAATTGCGGATTCCGCTCAGGATGTTGTTAGCCGCGTACAGAGCCATGAATTCGCCGGAAGTGACGATATAGATCATGTTCGCGTATTCCCGCCTGATGGGCACGGCAAAACCGCCGCAGACCACGTCGCCCAGCACGTCGTAAATAACGGCGTCGTAATCGGCTTCGGCCCCGAAGCGTTCAAGCAGCTCAAAAGCGGAGATAATCCCCCGCCCCGCGCAGCCCACTCCCGGTTTCGGGCCGCCCGCTTCCACACAGCCCACGCCCAGGCGCCCCCTGAACAGCACGTCCTCTATCCGGCGCTCCGCATGGCCCGTAACCCGCGTATAATCCAAAACCGTCGTGATCCGCCGCCCGCCCGTGAGCAGGCGCGTAGAATCGCGCTTGGGGTCGCAGCCGATCTGCAGAACCCGGACGCCGGTTTCCGCCAGCGCCGCGGCTAAATTGGCGCTGACTGTGGATTTGCCTATGCCGCCTTTGCCGTAAACGGCGATTTTATTTTTATTCATCGACTCATTGTAGATATTTTCACCCCGCTTGTCAAGAGGACGCCGGGACGCCGAAGACGACGCCCGAAGATAATTCTTCAGTTGTTCTCGTTGTTTGTTTGCTGTATAATCATTTTGGCGCTGGAACTGCGGGCTCGCAGCGACTGCCGGTGACGTTTCCTCCCGCTTTTTCAAAGCGTAAAATCCACTCTGACGGTTTGGCTGCGCCAGAACCGCCGCGGTCTCTGCCCCGGATCCCTGCCGGAGGACAATGCGCCGCGGCTCGTTGCGAAGAAATGAAGAAATGAGGAACTTATGAAATCAAAAACGAGAAAAGAGCTTTTATCCGCATATCGAGAACGAAAAGTAATCGGCGGGGTGTTTGCGATACGCAATACAAATAACGGGAAAAGGTTGCTTGACAGTACGGGCGACATGCAAGGCAGCCGCAATCGCTTTGACTTCATGAAAAAAACAGGCGCGTGTTATCATCATAAATTGCTTGACGAATGGTCTGATAACCCGCCGTTTGTTTTTGAGGTTTTGGAAGAACTCGAAAAAGGGGAAGCGCAAACGGATCCGGAGTTCACAGGCGACCTTAAAACCTTGCGAGAACTGTGGCTTGAAAAAATGCAGGACAATGATTTTTATTGAACACCCAGCGCCGTCTCCCCGGCGCTAACATCGTTGCCTTGCGCGACCTTGTGTGTTACACTGAGAACATCATTTCGCGGGAGGCGCGATTACGGTTTATTAAGAGAAGCGTCCGAAAATTGACATGGCGAACATCTGCCGCTTGATGGACGGTTCCGTCACGCAGCCGCTCATTGGCGAATAGACCGTGAGCAATTCACTGTGACAAAGGCAGTGAGGAAATGGCATACAGAGAGCTAATCAAAAACATGTCGCGTATTCGCGTTTATATGCGGGAGTTTTTTGTATATGGCTTCAAGAGTCGGGATGAGGTCGGCACAAAGAGTCCGCGCAGCTATGACAACGAAAAACGCCGTCTTGAAAGCTGGCTCGGCGACTTTATGTCGTTTCGGCAGGACGCCGGCGGCAAGGCGGTTTTTCTATCTGTGGACAGCCGCCATATACCTCGCAATCCGCTGTACAGAGCGTGGAAAGCCGCGAGTTTTACCAAAAACGACATCAACCTCCACTTTATCCTGCTTGATATTTTGGCTGACGGCAAGCCTCGAAGCCTTATGGAGTTGCTCGCAACTATCGATGAGAAATATCTGTCGTCATTCGATTGCCCGGATCCGATAGACGAATCGACCCTGCGAAAAAAGCTGAAAGAGTACACAGACGCAGGATTGCTCACGACCGGCAAAAGCGGCAAGCAGTATCTATACTCGCTGGCCGCAGATACCGTGGACTTGGATTCGTGGCAAAACGCAGCGGAGTTTTTTTCCGAGTGTAACCCGCTCGGCGTGGTCGGCAGTTTTATCCTTGACAAATATCGCGCGCCGAAACCAACCGTGTTCTCGTTCAAACACAGGTACCTGCTGTTCGCTTTGGATAACGGCATCCTTTTGGATCTGCTCGCCGCTATTCGCGCGCGCCAAAAGGTTGCGCTTGAACTGGCCGCCGGCCGTCACGGCGGCAGAAGGCAAGCCGTTATAGTTCCGCTGAAAATCTATATCAGCGCTCAGGGCGGCAGGCAGTACATAGCGGCATACAGCGCATGGAAAAAGAAAATAGTTTTTTTCCGCCTGGATGCTATCGTTAAGGTTAAGCCTCTGGAAACCGAGGCTGAATACGAGGCGCTCCAGGAAACACTCAAAACAGAGCAGCCGCGCATTTGGGGCGTCGCCTGCGGGCAGTGCCGGCTCGAACATTTGGAGATGATACTCGCGATTGACCCAAAAGACATACATATTATCCGCCGTCTGGAGCGGGAAAAACGCTGCGGGGAAGTTACGCAAACTTCTGAGAACGAGTGGACGTTTACCGCCGATGTGTATGACGCTTGGGAACTGATGCCGTGGCTAAGGACTTTCATCGGGCGCATATCGTCTTTGACCTGCTCCAATAAAAAGGTCGAGCAGCAATTCTGGACGGATTACGCCGCATTTGCCGCGATGTACGGGGGTGGCGGCAATGCTGTTTAGCGAGGTCTACTCCGCATATTTCAACGCCGTGGCAGCGGTAATAACGGAAGCATTGGACGGCAAGCTGTCGGTTAATCGGATTAACGAGATTATCCGCGAGCGGGCGTTTTCGGAGAGCGTTCTCTCTATATTGCCAGCCTTGAAAAACGGCGAGTGGGCAGTTTTGGATAAGAATTTCCAGACGCCGATAAAGAACATTCCCAAAATGCCGTTGACTACCTTGCAGAAAAGATGGCTGAAAGCAGTATCACTCGACCCGCGCATAGGTCTCTTCAGCGTTTCAATGAGCGGGCTTGACGAAATAGAGCCTCTGTTCACGCCCGGTGATTTCGTCTTCTTTGACCGTTACACGGACGGCGATCCGTTTACTGACGATGAATATATCGCCCGGTTTAAGACGATTCTGGCGGCAATGCAGGGCAAGCGGCGGCTGCATATAAAATATCGCAACCGCCGCAACCGCCTTATGCACGTGCGGATTATCCCTTACCGGCTGGAGTATTCCGCGAAAGACGATAGATTCCGGCTCGAAACAGCGGGCGGACGCTATACGGTCTATATTAACCTCAAACAAATTGAAAGCTGTGAACTGCTGGAGGAATACGACGCCGAAAAACTCATTGCGCCGAAACGCCGCGCCGCCGCCGTCCGGTTTACGCTGAAAAACGAACGGAACGCACTCGACCGGGTCATGCTCCACTTCTCCGACTGCCGCAAGGAGACGCGGCGGCTTGATAACGGAATGTATGATGTAACGCTTTGGTATGAGGCGCGGGACGAGAGGGAAATCCTAATCCGCATCCTCGCCTTCGGCCCCATGCTGAGAGTGACCGCCCCGGACAGTTTTATCTCCCTTATCAAGAATCGAATCTCGATGCAACAAACCGTTTCCCGGAAGATGGCGGACTCAGAAAATTGAGTTCGCAACTTTTTTTCCACGATTTTCATCTGCCCTCCTCGTATAATGACAACGCAAGGTCACTTTTGCGTGGATGTCAGCGACTATGACGCCGGAAACCTCACATTCGCGTTTGGAAAGAAGGCAAGGCGAATATCCCGCGGCGCCGGAAGCTATGCTCTCGCGGTGTGCCAAGTGAATGCTTGCTCCTTAACGCGGGTTCGAATCCCGCCTGACCTGATGTCAGCCTGTGGTGGACAAGCTGGCTCGAAAGAGCCGCACGTTCAAGGTGAGTGAAAAACTCGAACATCATCTGACCGGCGTCGTGGATTGTCCGGCCAACCGCTGCCCTTAGAGGGCGACGGGAACGCAATACCGGTTTTGCCCTGTCGGGAGAGGATACCGCATAGGCGCGGCGCCCATCAAAGCAGCAGCTTCCGTGGCCGCCGGCGTGATGCTTAATTTATCCGCCGCAAAAGTCGGTATGGGCAATCCGCTTAAACGCCACTAATTTATGGGAGGAAACGGCGATGAAAACGATTATCAACGAAAATCAGAGAGGACTTCTCTTTAAGAACGGCAAATTTGTGGAATATCTGAAATCCGGCAAGCACGTCAGACTTGGGCGCAGCTACAGCGTAGAAGTATTACATGCGGGTTCAGAGTTCAAAATTGAAGGCTTCGACATCGAAGTTTTTCTGAAAAATTCGGAACTGGCGAGCGAAGTCGAAGTCGTCGATGTCGCCGATGAGACGCTTGTGTTGCATTTTGTGAACGGCAAATACTGCAGGACGCTTGTCAGCGGCAAGTATGCTTTCTTCAAAATCCACGATAAGCACGAGTTCAGAATCATAAGCACAAAAGCGCCGGAAGTTGGCGAAGATGTGCCGAAGTACCTATTCTCTTATATTCCGAGAGCGTTGTACAACAAGGTCGAAGTGGCAGACTTCCAAAAAGCTCGGCTCTGCTACGACGGGAAGTTTGTCCGCCTGCTCGAACCGGGCGCTTACTACTTCTGGACTGGCGGCGTAAAGGCGACTGTCGAGTTTGTTGACACCCGTTCTTTACAGTTGGACATTACCGGGCAGGAAATGCTGACCCTCGACAAGGTAGCGCTTCGCATTAATTTCGTGTGCAATTATAAAATCGCGGACTATGTGAAGATTCACACCGAGATCGACGACTACGAAAAGCAGATTCATATCCTGCTGCAGCTTGCCCTGCGCGAGTACATCGGCAAATACCGCCTCGATGAGATTCTGGAGAACAAAGAGCAGATGGCGGCCAGTATGCTCGCCCGTCTGAAAGAAAAAGAAGCGGAGTATTTCGTAACTTTCTCCGATGCGGGAGTAAAAGATATAATCTTGCCCGGCGAAATACGCAACATTATGAACACAGTCCTGATCGCGGAAAAGAAAGCGCAGGCGAACGTCATCACCCGGCGAGAAGAAGTCGCTTCCACGAGAAGCCTCCTGAACACCGCCAAACTGATGGACGAAAACCAGACGCTATATAAACTGAAAGAACTGGAGTATCTGGAGAAAATCTGCGACAATGTGGGGAGCATTTCCGTCACAGGCGGCGCAGACCTCCTGACGCAACTGACCAAGATCCTGAAGGGTGCCTGACAAATATTTCCATCTAGGGCAATCGCGAAAAATTTTTTCTGAAACAGTGAAAGGTTTCCGCCTGTTCAATCGTATTATATTTAGGTGCGAAAAACAGAATCCCGTTTGACTTCACGCTCTGAACAAGAACACAATAGGGAGAAAAGGACAGGGAGGATTCCATATGAAGAAAATTATAACGATACTGACAGTCACGGCTTTGGCGGCCACGCTCGCCGCCGCTCCGGTTTTCGCCCACGGACATAATGCCGGCGCAAAAACAGCTAACTACACGAACTACACGAACTATACGAACTACGCGAACTACGCAATCTGCGACGTCGAAAACTGCGGCGAAACAGGGCTGCACATGCACGGCAGCGCATATTACCGCGCGCACGGCGTAAACGACGGCCATGATTACCACGGCTACTGCGCCGTCTCCGGCTGTACGCTCGCCGGATATCACGAACACGGCGGAACGTATTGCTTCGGCCATACCACAGGCTGCGGGCACGGGTACGATCGCGCGAGGGAAAAGCGTACCCACCACTAGGAGTCTGAATGAAAAGTGAAGCCGAAATACGTCTCGCCGTGGAGCTTTACGCCGACACGGCGCGGCGCGTCTGCTTTCTCCACCTGAAAAATCACGGCGACGTCGAGGACGTATTTCAGGAAACCTTCCTGAAATACGCGCTTCGCGACGAGCCTTTTGCAAGCCGCGAACACGAAAAGGCGTGGCTGATTCGCGTCGCCGTCAACAATTGCAAGGATGCAGCGAAGAGTTTTTTCCGGCGCAGGGTGTCGTCGCTTACGGAATTGGAGGCGGAGCCGTTCTTTGATCTGCCGGTCGAGAACCGGGATGTCCTGGACGCCGTGCTGGCGCTGCCGGAGAAGTACAGGGACGCCGTCTACCTTTTCTACTACGAGGGCTATTCCGCCCCGGAAATCGCCGAACTGCTCGGCAGGAGCGAAAACACGGTATACACGTGGCTTGCGCGGGCGAAAGCGAGATTAAGGGACGCGCTGGGAGGTGATTTCGCGGATGAATAAGATAAAGGATGCGTTTGACGCCATTCGCGCGGACGACAGTCTCAAGGCCGGAGCGTTGGAATATATTTTGAACGAATCGCGGAAACGGGAAAGCGGGAAACCGTTTTTCGCGCGCCGCAACAAAATGAGGTTCGCGTTCGCCTCCGCGGCCTGCGCGTTACTGCTGTTTCTGGGCCTGTCCTCCCATTACGCTTATTTCAGCGCGACGGCTTTCCTTGATATCGATATTAACCCGTCCGTGGAACTTGCCGTTAACCGATTCGGCCGCGTGATCGAAGCGAGCGCCTATAACGGCGAAGGCGCGGGCATTATCACGGAGACCGGTTTGACACACAAAAGCTACCGGGAGGCGATGCGGCTCATCGTGGACGCGGCCGTCGCGAGAGGCTATCTGCGCGACGAAGCCGTACTGGCCGTCACGGTGCAGACGGGCGACACGAACAGGGAAAACGCAATGCTCGCGGACGTGGAATCCAATCTGGCGGCGGCGGCGGCGAAACATCATATCGAACCGCGAACGGAGGTCTTCCCTATTAGCGCGGACGCGCGAAACGAGGCGCGCGGACAGGACGTCAGCCCCGCCAAATACCTCGCTATTCTTGAACTGCAAAAGGTAGACCCGACCGCGAGCGTGGACTCCTGCCGCGATCATTCCATTGGCGAAATCCGCGAGCTTACGCAAAGCCACGGCAATAGCCGTCACAGCAGCGACAATGCCGGCGGCGAGGACGCCGCCGCGCCGAATAACCAAAACAGAAACGGGCATCATAACGGAAGCGGGCATCATAACGGAAATAATTGAAAAAATTCTCCCGTCTTCGGCAAGTTCTTTATATCCAGGCCAATAATCATATCCTGATATATCCAAAAAATCAAATTTGTGCCTTGCTATCATAAAACATAATCGCGGAATAAAAATTTATGATTTTACTTATCTCCCCGTCTTTTTTATAATGAAAATTACGAATAAAAAAATCCCTGACAAGGAACGGGAGGTATTGAATAATGCTGTTTGGGATAGGGGCCTACGTCGCGGCGGGGCTTTTCCTTGCTCTCTCGGCCCTCAGGGCCTACCGGTTAAACCGGCTGCCGCTGCACGGGCGCATGGAGCTTTATCCGGCGCCGGCGGAAAAAGGCCGGAAACACGGCGGTTCCTATCTGGAGGAACCGGAATGGTGGACTAAACCCCGGCAAGTTTCGCATATGGCGGAACTGGCGGAAATGGGGGGGGAAATCGTATTCATCAAGCGTCTCTTTCACGGCAGCCGCAGTTTTTGGCTGGCTTCCTGGCCTTTTCACTTCGGCATGTACTGTCTGTTTGTCTGGACGCTGCTCCTGATCCTGACCGCCCTGACCGGCGCCGGCAATGTGGAAGCGCTGCGGGTCTTGACGGCGCTCTGCGGTTTTTTGGGCTTTCTGCTGGGCGGCGCCGGCTCGCTGATTTTACTCGCGCGCCGTTTGGCGGACAAACGTCTGCGCATCTATACCACCCCCCAGGAATATCTGAATCTGATCCTCTTGTTTGCGGCGTTTCTTACCGGCGCATGTCTCTGGTTCGGCGACGGCCTGTTTTCCGACTCGGCCCGCCTCGCCATGCGGAACATTCTGACTCTCTCCTACACGCCGCCCGGAGTTTTGGCGGCTGTACACCTGCTTTTGGTCTACGGTCTGCTCATATATATACCCATCGGCAAAATGAGCCATTATGTCGGCAAGTTTTTTGCTTACCACCGTTTTTTGTGGGACAACGCCGCCAATCTGAAAAATTCCGGCATGGCGGCTCAGGTGGACCGGGCGCTGAAAAACAAACCGCAGACGGTCTGGAGCGCGCCGCATGCTAACCCGGCGCCGGCTGCCGGCCAGGAAGGAGAAAAAACATGAGCGGGATTATAGCGCCCAAGGATTTAGGCCGCCGGACGGAGCGGCTTATAAACTACGATTCTCTGCCGCCGTTGCCCGCGCCTTATGATCAGTGGCCGGAACCCAAGTTCGCCGAGATAAAGCCGGAATGGCGGGAAAAATACTGCACCAGTTTGGACGGCTGCGTGGCCATTGACACTATGCGGCCGCCGGCGAGCGACGAAGAAAAGAAAGCTTTCGTGGAAAAATTTTTGCAGGGCCTGGGCAAGCTTTTTTCCGACGCCAACAACGGCGTGCGCCAACCCCTGGAACTGTCCTTTGAATACTGCGCCAAATGTAATACCTGCTCCGAGGCTTGCCATGTTTTCCAGGCTTCCGGCGGCCAGGAACCCCACCGCCCCATTTTCCGGGCCGAGGTATTGCGCAAACTTTACCGCAGCCATTTCAGCGGGATGGGCGCCCTCCGGCGAGCGCTTTCCGCCTCCGAGATCGACGCCACCTGGGAAACCATCGGCCGCCTGGGGGAACTGGCTTACCGCTGCAATCTGTGCCGGCGCTGCGCTCAGGCATGTCCCCTCGGTTTGGACAATTCCCTTTTTGCCAAGGAGATCCGCAAGATTTTCAGCCAAGAAATGGGCCTGGCCCCGACGCCGCTGCACGACAAAGGCAGTATGCTGCAACTGAAAGTTGGCTCTTCCACCGGCATCGGCAAAGCGGCGTTTTTGGATATGGTGGAATTTTTGGAGGACGACACAGGCGAGCGAATCGGTCAGTCGATAAAAATACCGGTGGACAAAAAAGGCGCCGATATTTTACTCTACCACAACGCGGGCGAGTTCGTCGCCTGGCCGGAAAACCCGGCGGCTTACGCTATTTTGTTTAACAAAGCCGGGCTTGACTGGACGCTTTCCAGCGAAGTCATGACTTATGACAGCGTAAACTACGGAATCTGGTACGACGACATCCAGGCGAAAAAGATCGCCCTGAAACAGATCGAAGCTATGAAGGCTTTGGGTATCCGCCGCGTCGTCGTGGGGGAATGCGGTCACGCCCATAAGGCGGCCCTCATTGTCTCCGACCGCTTGATCAGGGCGGAGGAACGGCTGCCGGTGGAAAGCTCCCTCCCTCTTTTGGCGGAGATGGTGACAAAAAAACAGATTCGGTTTGACCCGGCCAAAAACCCGTTCCCGGTGACCTTGCACGACCCTTGCAATTTGGTGCGGCAGATGGGGGTGGTAAAACCCCAGCGGGATATCCTTCAGGCCCTGTGCCCTGCTTTCCGGGAAATGACGCCCCATGGCGTGGACAACTACTGTTGCGGCGGCGGTTCGGGTTTTGCCATCATGAACTCGCCCAACTTCAGCTCTTTTCGCAACCAGGTCAGCGGCCGCATGAAGTTCGCCCAGATTTTGAACGCCTTTACCCTGGAAATGACGGATCAAAGTCTGCCCAAGTATGTCTGCGCTCCCTGTTCCAATTGCAAAGGGACGCTGCGCGAAATTTTCGAAGTCTATAAGGCGACGGAACAGTATAATCTGCAATACGGCGGTCTGGTGGAGATTATGGTCAACGCCATGGCCGAACTGAAGCAGCCGTACCTGGAGTTTCTGCAATAGGGCCGATACCATATTTTTACAGTCCGACAGAAGCGGACAGTCAAGCAAAGGAGGACAGGCGAAATGGCTATAACCAAACTGGACGCCGATTCTTTCGAGCGGAACGTGATCGAAGGCCGGGGAAAATGTCTGATTGTTTTTTCCCGCCAAAACTGTCACGTCTGCGCCGAAGTCGTGCCGATGCTGGAGGAACTGGCGCCGGAATTGGCTTCCGAATGTGCTTTCTACTATGTCGACGTCGAGGAACAGGCGTCTCTTTACAAGACTTACCCGCTGAAAGGAGTGCCCTCTTTGATGTTTTTCAAGGACGGCGACTATCAGGGCAAACTGGCGGGACCGGTGACGGAGGAGCAGGTGCGCGAAAAAATAGCGGCCATAGGCTGAACGGGGGTAAACGTGGATAATCTGTATGATATCATAATTATAGGCGGCGGCGCCGCCGGAATGGCGGCCGGCGTCTACGGCGGCCGTTCCCGTTTGAAGACTTTGATCATTGAAAAAGGCGCGGTTGGCGGCGCCGCTTACTCGACCAGAGAAATCGCCAATTATCCCGGTTTTCACGCCCATGTCTCCGGCCCGGCCCTGATGGCCGATTTTCGCGCTCACGCCGAAAAATTCGGCGTGGAGTTCACGCGGGGCGAAGTGCGGGAACTGAGCCTGGAGGGCGATCCCAAGACTATCCGCCTGAAAAAAGGCCCGGAATACCAGGCTAAGAGCGTCGTGCTGGCGCTGGGCACCGAGCCTCGTCTGCTCGGCGTCCCCGGCGAGAAGGAATTCAGGGGGATGGGGGTTTCCTACTGCGCCACCTGCGACGCGGAAAACTTCACTGATTGCGTCGTCGCCGTCGTCGGCAACGGCGACGCGGCGCTGGAAGAGGCGGTCTATATCGCCAAGTTCGCCGCCAAGGTGATCGTGATTGTGATCCACGACGAAGGGATTGTGGACTGCAATAAAGTGAGCGCCGAAATCGCTTTTCAGCATCCCCGGCTGGAATTCGTCTGGAACTCTTCGCTGGCTGAGATCAAAGGCGATGAGGACGTAAGCTCCATCGTCGTCAAAAATCTGAAAACCGGCGCCCTGACCGAAACGGCGGTGGACGGTGTTTTCATGTATGTGGGTCTCTTGCCGATGACCGGCGTCGTCCGGGATTTGGTCGAGACCGACAAAAACGGCTACATCATCACCGGCGACAAAATGGAGACTTCGGTATCCGGCGTCTACGCCGCCGGCGACTGCCGGCAAAAATACCTGCGCCAGGTCGTGACGGCGGCGGCGGACGGAGCGGTGGCGGCCCACGCCGCCGGCCACTATATTGAAGAATTTGAAGAGTACAAGACGATGGTCGCCGGCAGCGATCAGATATTGCTCGCTTTCTGGAGTCCGATGAACGAATTCAGCATCAACGCCATCGCCAAGGCGGAACAGATCAGCGCCGAATACCCCGGCAAAATCAAGCTGGTGAAGATTGATTTGTACCGCAAGCAGATGCTGGCGCGCAAATACAATGTGCAAACGCCGGGGACGTTTATCCTTTTGAAGCGGGAAACCGCCTGCGGCACTCTGAGTACCGACTGCTACAACACCTTGGAATCGACCCTCAGAGCCTGGATGACCCGATGACGGCCGCCGCCGGGCGGGTGACGGTCAACCCGGATAAATGTCCGCAAGATCACAAATGTCCCGCGATCGCGGTTTGCCCGCAGGAGGCGATAACGCAAAAAGATATATTTGCGCTGCCTGAAATCGACGGGGAAAAATGCGTGATGTGCGGCGAATGCATCGACTTTTGCCCCAAAGAGGCGCTGGAGCAAAAATAGAACGCGCCCTTTAGCCGCCGCGCCCCGGCGCGGCGGCTAAAGGGCGAACTTCAAATGTGGCAACGCTTTTTGCGGTTGCGCTGGGATGCCAATACGGGATTTTTGAGCGGAGAGCAAGAAAATGCCAGGCTGCGCTCACAAAGGCAGGGCGGTATTCGGTTCTCGTCGTTCTTACTGGTCGTTGGAGATCACAAAGTAGATATCAACTATCCTTGTTATATCCGGTCGGTTTTTTTCATCGTTGACGAGGTAATCAATGAAAAAATCCTCCACTTGCTGATTTTTCACGTCAGCAAGAAGCTTGAAAATGTCATGCCATATATGCACATAG
>JAIRRL010000185.1 GCA_031255985.1 Gracilibacteraceae bacterium | reverse complement strand
TAGCAAAACCGAGCGGCATTTCGGGGAAAGGGGGCGGCGCCAGTGAATCGCTTTACCGACGCAGCCATTGACAATGTGCCTTCTTTGAAAGAAGTCATGGACTATTCCTACGATTCGATATTCGTCACCAACGCGGAGGGACTGGTCATCATGGTCAATCCGACGGCGGAAAGACTGCTCAATTTGCCCGCGGCGCGGATGGTGGGGGTAAATGTCAACGAGCTGGTCGCCGCCGGTTTTTGGGACAAATCCATGGCGCTGGAAGCCATCGAGAAAAAAGCTACGGTAACCGGCGTGTTCAGAACCAAGAACGGCGCGAACTTGCTTTGCACGAGCAGGCCGGTGTTTGACGCGAACGGCGATATTATCGTCGTCATCAGCAGCAGCCGGGACAGGGACGCCCTGCTGAAACTGGCCCAGACCTTGCGCAAAGAACGGGAATTGACCCAGCGTTACAAGGAAGAAGCCGAGTACAGGCGCGACCAGGAACTGAAAAACCTGCGTCTGATTGCGGAAAGTCCGGCCATGCAGGCGCTTGTGCAGGAAGCGAACACCGTCGGCCCGACAGACACGGCGGTTCTGCTTTTGGGGGAATCGGGCACGGGCAAAGAGATCATGGCCAAATACCTGCACAGCATCAGCCGCCGTTCCAAACAGGCTTTTATCTCGGTCAACTGTTCCGCCATCCCCGAAAACTTGATTGAAGCCGAACTGTTCGGCTATGAAAAAGGCTCTTTTACAGGCGCCGACGCCAGAGGAAAGACGGGGCTGTTTGAACTGGCGGCGAAAGGCACGATCTTCCTGGATGAGATTGGCGAAATGCCGCTCAATCTGCAGGCCAAGCTGCTGCGGGTGCTGGAACTGGGCGAGGTGCGCCGCATCGGCAGCGGGACAACCCGCAAGGTCAATTTTCGCCTGATTTGCGCCACCAACCGCAACCTCAAAAAAATGGTCGCGGAAAAAATATTCCGGGAAGATCTTTACTACAGGATAAACGTTGTGCCTTTGCGCATCAGCCCGCTGCGCGAGCGGCCGGAGGATATCATCGCCATGAGCAACGTCTTTTTGGCGGAATTCAATAAGAAGTACGGCCTGGAAAAGGTTTTTTCGACGGAAACCCTGGACGCCTTCCTCAACTATGAATGGCCCGGCAACGCCCGCGAACTGCGCAACATCATTGAACGCCTGATGATCACGGTGAAAGACCGCGTTATTGACTACAGTTTTGAGGCGCCGCGCGGCCGCCTGCAAGACGGGCCGGTCGTGGAAAACGAACACCGGTTCTCCGTTGACCTGAATGGCGGAACGCCGCTCAAACAGCTGATCGCGGCGGTCGAGCGGGAATATATCCAGCGCGCCCTGAAACGCTGCAACGGCTGCGTCAGCAAGGCGGCCCGCCTGCTGGGCGTCGACCGGACGGCCATCTACCGGAAAACAGGAAATATCAGCCGCGGCGAAAGCGGGGCGTAAAAAAATTTTTTCCCCGGCGCCCGGATCTTGAAATCCGCCGCCAAAATCTGTTGCGATAATACAACATGTAGTTATCAAGCCACACCCCGGTGTGGCTTTTTTGCAGCATTTTTTATCCGGCGCGCGGATGAGATTTCCGGCAAATATTTCCCGCGCGGGTCGATTTTGGCGTCAATGACCGGCTGCTTTTCCTTTTGGCATGGTTTATGCAACATGACCATACAGGGAATTATATAGGATGGAGGGAGAACATGGCAAGGTTTTCCGGCCGGACGGCCGTAGTCACCGGGGGGGCGCAGGGTATCGGCGCGGCCATCGCGCGCAAATTTTACGCGGAGGGCGCCCGGCTGGCGGTCATGGATATCAACGCGGGCGGCGCTCAGGCCCTGGCCGCGGAATTGGACGCTACGGGTCAAAACGCTATCGGTCTCGGCTGCAACGTCGCCGAGCGCTCTGAGGTGACGGCGGCCTTTGGCGCAATTGCGGCCAAATTCGGAACGGTGGATATTCTGGTCAACAACGCCGGCATTACCAGAGACGCTATTTTCCATAAAATGACAGAAAAACAATGGGACGACGTGATCGCAGTCAACGGCAAAGGGCTTTTTAACTGCACGCAGGAAGCGTGGCTCATCATGAAGGCGCAAAAATACGGCAGAATTTGCAATATTTCTTCGACGAACGCCAGCGGCGAGGCGGGTCAGGCAAACTACGCTTTTACCAAGGCCGGCGCCGTCGCTTTTACCAAGAGCCTGGCCAAAGAAGGCGGCCGCCATAATATCAGGGTCAACTGCGTCCGGCCCGGTATGATCGATACCGATATGATGCGCGCCGTTCCGGCAGATCTGCTCCGCGATATGGTTGAGCGGACGGCTTTGCGGCGTTTTGGCCTGACTGCGGAAGTGGCGGACGCCGTCGCCTATTTGTGCAGCGATGAAGCCTCATGGGTGACCGGCGAGGAATTGCTGGTTTGCGGCGGTTTTATGTACCGTTAACCTCAGTGGCGGCGTTAGGAGGTATAGGAGGTATAGGAGGTAAACGTGCCTGAAGTAGCAATTGTCAGCGCGGTGCGCACGCCGATAGGAAGTTTTGGCGGCGCCCTGAAAGATATCAGCGCGGTCGAACTTGGGGCGGCGGTCGTCAGCGCCGCTCTCAGCCGGGCCGATCTCCCGGCGGCGGAGGTTGACCAGGTGATTATGGGCAATGTTTTGCAGGCGGGTCTCGGTCAGAATCCGGCGCGGCAAGCCGCTTTGCGGGCGGGTCTGCCTGCGGGTTCGACCGCCTGGACGGTCAATATGGTGTGCGGCTCCGGCTTAAAAGCGGTGCTTCTCGGCGCTCAGTCCATTATGGCGGGCGAGGCGCAAATAGTCGTCGCCGGCGGCATGGAAAGCATGTCCAACGCCCCGTACACCCTCCCCGGCCTGAGGTGGGGGCGGCGGATGGGGGGCGGCGAGGCGGACGACTGTATGATCCGGGACGGTTTATGGTGCGCCGTGGGCGATTACCACATGGGCGTTACCGCGGAAAACGTGGCGGCGCGGTATGGCGTAACCCGCGCCGATCAGGACGCCTTCGCCCTGCAGAGCCAGCGGCGCGCTTCGGCCGCTCTGAGCGAAGACCGCTTTGCGGCGGAGATCGTACCCGTGCCGCTGCCGCCTTCAAAGGGAGCGCCCGCGGAATTCCGGACGGACGAACACCCGCGCCCGACCGTCACCGCGGCGGCCCTGGCGAAGCTGAAACCCGCCTTTCGGCCGGACGGCACAGTCACAGCCGGCAACGCCTCCGGAATCAATGACGCCGCCGCCGCCCTTGTCTTAATGAGCGTTGAAAAATGCAAGAGCCTTGGCTTGGAATACCTGGCTGTACTCCGCGGCGGCGGGGAAGCCGGCGTCGCCCCTGAGTTCATGGGCATCGGGCCTGTGCCGGCGGTGCGAAAAGCCTTGCGCCAAGCCGAACTCGCCGTGGCGGATCTTGATTTGATTGAGGCAAACGAGGCTTTTGCCGCCCAGACTATTGCCGTAGCGCGCGAACTGGGTTTTTCGCCGGCGGTGACCAATGTCAACGGCGGCGCCATCGCTTTGGGCCATCCTATCGGCGCCAGCGGCGCCCGCATTTTGGTTACGCTCCTGCACGAAATGAAAAGAAGACAAAGCCGGTTCGGGCTGGCCGCGCTTTGCGTCGGCGGCGGGCAGGGGATCGCCGCCGTGATGGAACGCTGAATTCCTCCGCTTTTCTCCGCCCGCGTTGCTTCCCGTCGCGATTTGTGATATGATAGGCAAAAATTATCCCACGGGACGAACGGAGAAGCTGATGGAAACGCATGAAACAACCGAGGCGCCTGAAACGCCTGAAACCGCTGGAACCGCTGACTCGCCTGGAACCGCTGATTCGCCTGGAACCGCTGACTCGCCGGAGACGCCCGCCAGGGCCGCCATCCGCAATATCGCCATTATCGCCCATGTCGATCACGGCAAAACCAGCCTGGTTGACATCATGCTCCGGCAGAGCGGCGTTTTTCGCGCGAACGAGCAGGTGGCGGAAAGAGTGCTTGACTCAAACGATCTGGAACGGGAGCGCGGCATCACGATTTTGTCCAAAAACACGGCCGTCTCCTGGCGGGGCGTGAAGATCAACATCGTCGATACTCCCGGCCACGCCGATTTCGGCGGCGAAGTGGAGCGCGTGCTGAAAATGGTGGACGGCGTCTTGCTCGTCGTGGACGCCTTCGAGGGGCCGATGCCCCAAACCAGGTTTGTACTGCGCAAGGCCTTGGAACTGCGCCTCAAGCCCATAGTCGTCGTCAATAAAATCGACCGGCCCGACGCTCGCCCTTACGAAGCGGCGGAAGAAATCGTCGAGCTTTTCCTTCAACTGGACGCGACGGAGGAACAACTGGATTTTCCCCTGATTTACACCTCGGCCCGCGAAGCCGTGGCCGGCTTCAGCCCGGACGAGCCGGGCGCGGATTTTACCCCGCTGTTTGAAACGATCCTGACCAAAATCCCCGCCCCGGCGGCCGACGCGGCCGGCCCGCTGCAAATGCTGGTCACGACGCTGGATCATGACGATTATCTGGGCAAAATCGCCATCGGCCGCGTCACCCGCGGCAGCGTCAAAGCCAACACGCAGGTGGGGATCGTGAAAAGGGACGGAACAGTCAAAAAGGCAAAAATTGTAAAATTATTCACTTTTGACGGACTCAAGCGGCGGGACGTACAGGAAGCTTTTGCCGGCGACATCGTGGCCCTGAGCGGTATTCCGGATATCGGCGTCGGGGAAACCGTCGCCGACCCGCTGGCCCCCGAAGCGCTGCCCGCGCTGGAGATCGACGAACCGACCATCAGCGTGACTTTCATGGTAAACGACAGCCCCTTCGCCGGCGAGGAGGGCACGAGCGTCACCTCGCGCAAACTGCGCGACCGCCTGTTCAAAGAGGCGGAAACCAATGTCAGCCTGCGCGTGGAGGAAACCGCCGACACGGACGCTTTTCTCGTCTCCGGCCGCGGCGAGCTGCATCTGTCCGTCCTCATTGAAACCATGCGCCGCGAAGGCTTTGAGCTGCAGGTTTCCAAGCCGGAAGTCGTCTTGAAAACGATTGATCAGGTAAAATGCGAGCCTTACGAGCTTTTGCTCTGCGACGCCCCCAACAGCGCCGTCGGAGCGGTCATTGAAATTCTGGGCGGCCGCAAGGGGGAAACCCGCGCCGTCACCTCTTTGCCCGGCGGCGTGACCCGGTTGGAGTTTCTCATCCCGGCCCGCGGGCTGATCGGTTTTCGGGGCGAATTTCTCACCGCCACCAGAGGGGAAGGCGTCGCCCACCACGTTTTTCATTCATACCAGCCCTACAAAGGGGAAATCCGCCGCCGGGGCCACGGCGTCCTCATCGCTTCCGAAACCGGCCTGGCCACGGCTTACGCCCTCCACCAGGGGCAGGAGCGCGGCGTTCTTTTTCTGGGCGCCGGAACCCGCGTGTACGAGGGCATGATCGTCGGGGCCTCCGCCAGGGAACAGGATATCGAGTTAAACGTCGCCCGCAAAAAACAACTGACGAACACGCGCGCCAGCGGCGCGGACGAAGCCCTGCGCCTGGAGCCGCCCCGCCGGTTCAGCCTGGAGGAAGCGCTGGAGTTTATCAATGACGACGAACTGGTCGAGGTAACGCCGGAAAATATCCGCTTGCGCAAAAAATATTTGGATAAAAATTCCAGAACAAAACACGCCAAAGCGCAAAACAGCCTGTAAAAACCTGCCGCCGGCGCGGTTAAATCT
>JAIRRL010000225.1 GCA_031255985.1 Gracilibacteraceae bacterium | reverse complement strand
CAAAGTACGTGACTTACTCTGCTACTTTGCCGCTACGCGGCGAAAGTAGCGTGGAGAGACTGCGGTAGCGGGGAAACGCAGTCGGGGATGACTGGCGGCGACCGATCATCCCCGTTTCGCCATCAGGCGGTGCGCCTGACTTTATCGTCAGGCTTCACCTCTCCGTCGGTGGATTTTTCGGCATCCTGCGTTGTTTGCCATTCGGCAAACTCGCGCTGTCCCTCATCGCTCTCGAAGTAAGAGCGGATCGCCGGGAGCAGACGCCGGGCCAACGCTTCGATTGCGTCGGCGGGTACTGAACTGTTCTCGTCGGCAATTTTCACGTTGACCCCTCCTGAAATTAAATTTTAATGCGGACGCCTGTCAAGAGCGACAGCGTCCGCATCTGCGAGAAGTATAGCGTATGTCCGAAAGAAAGTTAAGCACAACTGTTACCCGAAAACGGCCGATGAATATTTTCGTTTAAGACTTGGCAATTGCCTCGAAGAGTAGTAGAATTGCCGTAGGCAATTCTACTACTGGAGATTACGCCAATGGAAGCGGTTTCAAAACGAATGACCGAGTTGCGGGAAAGCCTGAAACTGTCACAGCTTAAACTGTCAAAGTTGCTCGGCGTTTCTCAATCCGCGATTAACCGATATGAACATAATCTGGCGTCAGTGCCGGACAATGTTCTGCTGAAATATTCCGATTATTTTGACGTGTCCGCCGATTATATTCTCGGCAGAACGGACAAACCGGAGGGCGATGTGTTCAAGAACGAGCCTGAGCTATTGAAACGCAAAACCGTCCGCGAGGACGAATGGATGGATTTCGTGGAAGCGTGCTTCGACCCGCGCTCTCCGATGAACAAGAAGCTGAAAGCTCTGGTTATGAACATGGCGGGAGGCGATCCGCAGAAATGAAAGCTGTGATTTACGCCCGCTATTCATATGATATAAATGTAGTGGGAGATAGAATTTTTTATAGAAACAGGGGAATAAGCGTCATGAATACCGACGGCAGTAACAACCGGGTATTAGGCGATGCATCGTCTCCGAAAGATATTTGTGTGGTAAATAATTCTATTTACTATTATGAGGGTATGGGCAGCGGTGAAATATGGACTATGAAAACCGATGGAAGTAATATTAAAAAGTTAACCGATGAATATGTGGATTCTTTCAATGTGGTGGGCGACAAAATTTATTATATCGGTTTTATGAAACAGGGAATCCATGTCATGAACATTGATGGCAAAAATAAAAAAATATTGAACGGCGACAAAGTGTGGGCTTTAAATGTGGCAAACGATAGAATATTTTATATTGGCACTGATGAACGTGAAATTTATTCTATTAAAACAGACGGCGCTGACAAACAAAAGCTCAACGATGAGTGGACGGAGATGCTCAATGTTGTAGGTGATTGGATTTTTTACACGAATCGAAATAGTCGACAAATGTACAAAATGAGAACTGATGGTAGCGACCGGATATTGATAAATTATTCCACATAAATTATTCCACTTAAATCAAATTTAGAGCGCGCAGGACGTATATAAAAAGGACGAGGGTTACTGCCGCCGCTCCGGTGCTGAATACGACGATTTGGGCCGCCAGATCCGCGTCGGCGTCGGCCTGTAAGGCCATCTGATAACTGCTCACCGCCACCGGGGCGGCGAACATCACGGTGAGGGCCAGCAGTTCCGCGCCCCGAAATCCGGCCGCCACAGCCAGACCAATGACGAGCAAAGGCGCGAGCAGGAGTTTGGCCGGCAGGCAAAAGGCGAGCCGCCGCCAGTTTTGGCCGACCCGGCTGAAACGAAACGAGCCGCCCAGCGCGATCAGAGCCAGGGGCATGGCCATGGCGGCGATTTCCGTCAGGGCTTTTTCCAGGACGCGGGGAATGGCGAGTCCGGAGAGGACGACGGCGATGGAAACCAGACTGGCCACGATCAGCGGGTTGGTCGCTATATCCCGCAGCAGGCCCAGCCAGTGGGGGCGGCGGGAGGAAAACATTTCCAGCACGCAAACCGCGAGCAGATTATACAGGGGAATGACGACCGCCACGAGCAAGGAGACCACGCCGGCGCCTTCGCGCGGAAAGACGGAAGTGACGATGGGTACGCCCATCAGGATAAAATTGCTGCGAAAAACTCCCTGCACCATGACGCCTTTTTTGCGCGGATCTTTTTCGATCAGAGGTATGATCAGGCAAAGCAGGACGAACAGGGCCAGGAGACAGCCCAGCGCGAAAAAAAGCAGGCGGGGGTTGGCCAGACTGCTGATTTCTGTATGGTATATATTGGAAAATATCAGGACAGGCAGGAAAAAATTGAAGCACAGGGAATTGGCTTTTTCCAAAAACGCATCGTCCGCCAGGCCGCGCCGGAAAAGGACAAAGCCCGTCGCCATCAGCAAAAACAAAGGCGCCACCGCGCCCACGGCAATATTGAAGTTTTCCATCACATTTCCGCCAACAAACAGAAGGCAAGAAAAATCCAGCCGTCGGAATTTTTCTTGCCTCTGCGCGGCGCTACCTCACTCAAGGAGTTCCGCCCGGCAATATACGCTCAGCGAATGTACAGCCGCAATAATTTTCCCGCCAGGCCGGGGGCCAGGGCGGTCAAAGCTCCGGCGCAAAAACAGGCGAACGCCAGAGGGCCAAGGATTTTATCCAAATGAACTTTCCCGGCGGCGCCGCGCAACTCCGCCCCCAGTTGCGACAGGCTCACCGAACCAGCAGTCTTGCCCACAAGAGCATGCCCCCTCCGACGATAAACAGCGCCGCCGCCGTGACGAAAGCGGCCAGGAACGGCGCCATCAAGAGAGATAAGCCTTTATAAATACCGATAATGACGAAAATGAAACCGGCGCCGGCCACAAACACGGCCACCAACACCATGCCGAGCGCCAGAGCCAGAAACAGGAGTTTTTTCCGCGCCTTGGCGAACTCCTTGTTGAAAAGCTCCAGCAATTTCATGATAAAATCCGATAATGCTTCCATAGTTCAATCCCCTTACCCGTTTATTTCCAGATGCGCCAAATGGATACAGCTGTTTCTAAGGGCTATATCACCTCTTCTCTACAAAGTTGTTAAAAAATGATGATCATATTGTTACTATAAATATTACACTTTTTTCATGCTGAAATCAATCGGGTACGGGAATTTTTTTTGCCGCCGGCGGAAACAGGGGAGAAGCGGGACGCCGCT
>JAIRRL010000167.1 GCA_031255985.1 Gracilibacteraceae bacterium | reverse complement strand
GATAAACGCTGCGACCTGCTTTATCTTTATTTGTACGATTTATATACGCGCCGGCCTGAGCCGCGGACGCCGGCGCCGCTGCAATATTTTGCCACCATGCAGGTATTGGCGGGGGTTTGGTACGCGGCGGCGGCTGATTGCTGCGCCCTGATCCGGCGGCATCCGCTGTGGGGCGGAGACGCGGCCGCTTTTTTCGCGGAACTGCCGGAACCGGAGCGGACGGAATTCAGTGAAACCATGGCGGAAGCTACGGCCGGCTGTTTGCTTGCCGCTTGCGCCTGGCAGCCCGGCGGGAGGGGACTGAGCGAGGAAGCCGCGCCGCCGCCGCTGGCGCCGCCGGCGGCAGGGCCTGATCCGGCGCGTTTTTTGCGGGCGCTGGCCGCCGTGGCCCCGCCGGCTTTGAGCGACGGCATCCGCCTTGCCCTGGGGGAAGAAGTGGAACCGGCGCGGCAAGAGGGGAGCGGGCCGGCGCGGCGGGTAGGGGAGCGGCTGGCGGCTCTGGGCGCGCCGGAACCGGCGCGGCTGATATGGCGGGAGGTGCTGACATGCCTGGCCTGAGCCGGAAAAACCCTGTTCTCTCGCCCGCCGCTCTGCGGCTTTACGCGATTACCGACTCGTCCCGCCTGGGCGGCCGCTCTTTGCTTGAGACGGCGGCGGCGGTTTTGCGCGGCGGGGCCACGATGCTGCAGTTTCGGGAAAAAAACCTGGCCTTGGCCGAGTTTGTCGCCCTCGGCCGGGAACTTCGCTCTTTGGCCGCCCGCTTCGGCGCGCCGTTTATCGTCAATGACCGGGTGGAGGCGGCGGCGGCCCTGGACGCGGACGGCGTTCATCTGGGCCAGGCGGACATGGACGCCGGCGCGGCGCGGGCGCGGCTCGGCCCGGATAAAATCATCGGCGTTTCCGCCAGAAGCGTCGCCCAGGCTTTGAAAGCCGAGGCGGCGGGAGCGGACTATCTGGGCGTCGGGGCGGTATTCGCCACGACGACCAAAACCGATGCCGCCGCCGTGAGTTCCGGCGCGCTGGGGGAGATTTGCCGGGCCGCGCGGATTCCGGTCGTGGCGATTGGCGGGATTAAAGCCGGCAACGCCGCGCTGCTGCGGGGAAGCGGCATCCGGGGCATAGCGGCGGCGGCGGCTCTTTTTGCCGCGCCGGATCCGGAAGCGGCGGCGAGGGAATTACTGCGCGCCTGGGAGTATGATTAAGCCATGATTATACCTCGGGGGGCCAAAGGAATAATTTTTGACATGGACGGAACCTTGCTGGACACAATGCCGGTGTGGAACGGGCTGGGCGGGGAATATCTGGCCCGCTGGGGCGTGACGCTGACTCCGGCCGTGGAGGCGGATTTGCTGCCGCTGAGCCTGGAGCGGAGCGTCGCTTATTTTCGCTCGCGCCTGAAAATACCGGCGGCTGAAAAAACGATGCTGGCGGAAATAATCGCGCTGGCGGCGGCGAGATACCAAAAAATGGCAAAAATTAAGAAGGGCGTTCTGCCTTGCCTGAAGCGCTGGACGGCGGCCGGGTATAAAATGTGCGTGGCGACGGTGACGGATTTGGCTCTGGCTGAGGAAACCTTGACCCGCCTGGACTTGCGCCGCTTTTTCCTTGATATTCATACCTGTGATACCATCGGGCTGCCTAAGTCCGATCCGCGTTTTTTTCTGGCCGCGGCGGAGGCTTTGGGCCTGAAACCGGCGGAGAGCGTGGTGTTTGAGGACTCGCTTTATTGTATGCGTTCGGCCCGGACGGCCGGGCTGACGGTGGTTGGCGTTTTTGACGCGGCGGCGGCGGCGGATGAAGCGGCGGCGCGGGAGTGCTGCCATCACTATATTTATTCTTTTGCGGAGTTGGAGGAAAATGCTTAAAGTTCTGACTGTGGCCGGTTCCGATCCCAGCGGCGGCGCGGGCGTCCAGGCCGACCTCAAGACAATGGCCGCGCACGGCGTTTACGGCATGAGCGTCGTCACCGCCCTGACGGCGCAGAATACGACGGGCGTGTTTGAAGTGGCGGAAATGACGCCGGAATTTGTCGGGCGGCAACTGGACGCTGTTTTCAGCGATATTCCCCCCGACGCCGTAAAAATAGGCATGGTGTCCTCGACCGCCGTTATCCGGGTTATCGCGGCCAAACTGCGGGAATACAGGGCGCCGCGCGTTGTGCTTGATCCGGTCATGGAGGCGACAAGCGGCGGCAAACTCATCCGTTCGGACGCGGCGGCGGCTCTGGTGAGCGAGCTTTTTCCCCTGGCGGCGGTGATCACGCCCAATATGGCGGAAGCCGCGAAACTGAGCGGCCTGAAAGTGGAAAACCGGGCGGAGATGTTCGCGGCCGCCGCGCGCATAGCCGCTGATTACGCCGGTTATATCCTGCTGAAAGGGGGCCATTTGCCGGACGGGGCGGACGATCTTCTTTACAGCCGGGAAAAAGCGGATTGGCTGCAAGGGGAGCGCGTAGCCACCGCTAATACTCATGGCACGGGCTGCACTCTTTCCGCCGCTCTCGCCTGCCGGCTGGCCGCCGGCGCCGATATGCGCGCGGGCGCGGCGGCGGCCAAGGCTTACGTGACGGGCGCCCTGCGCGCCGGCCTGGATCTGGGCCGGGGGCGGGGGCCGCTGAATCACATGTACGCCCTGCCTGCGGCGGAGCCGGGATCGTGGCCGGCGTGAGCGGGGCGGACGGCGGCCAGGGCCGGTTGGTGCGGGATATTTTCGGCGGCGTCGCGGAAAAATATGATTTTATGAACAAAGTCATGAGCTTGGGGCTTGATCAGAGCTGGCGGCGGCGGGCCGTTCGGGCGGCGGGCGTCCGGCCCGGCCATCGGGTGGCGGATATTTGCTGCGGTACGGGCCGGTTGTCTTTGGCCGCCAGGGAAGCGGCCGGCCGGGAAGGGGAAGTGGTCGGACTGGATTTTTCCCCGGCCATGCTGGGGCAGGCCGCCGCGAATCTGGCGGCTTTGAGCGGGCGGCGCAAGGGGAAGGAGCAGAAGGGGTTGGCCAACGTCCGCTTCGTCCAGGGGGACGCGCTGGAATTGCCTTTTGCCGCCGCCAGTTTTGACGCGGTGCTGATTGGCTGGGGCTTGCGCAATATAGCGGAACGGGAGCGGGCTGTCCGGGAAATGCGGCGGATCGTCAAACCGGGCGGCAAAGTTGTCTCGTTGGACATGGGACATCCGAGTTTCCCCGGCCTGAGCGCCTTATATTGGCCGGTTTTCGCCCGCCTGATTCCCTTCCTCGGCCGCCGGTGCGCGGGGAATAAAGAGCGGGAGTACAGGTATCTTTATGAATCGGCGCTGGATTTTCCCCCGCAGGCGGAGTTGGCGGATATGTTCCGCCGCTGCGGGCTGACGGCGACCGGGTCGGTGGATTTGGCCGGCGGCGCCGTGGCTTTGGTATATGGAGAAAAATCGCCGAGAT